>NZ_JBIVVI010000688.1:0-5002 GCF_044757675.1 Kitasatospora sp. NPDC091257 | reverse complement strand
GTACGGGCGGCGCCGCGTTCACCCCGGCCACGCCCGGACGGAACGCCCCGACGGAACACCCCGACGGAACGCCCCGACGGAACGCCCGGACGGAACGCCGACGGGCCGGCCGCCCCCGCAGGGGTGACCGGCCCGTCGGCGTGCGCGGGCGCGTCAGGCCCGCTTCCCCCAGGCGGTGAAGACCGCGAGGGAGAGGTCCCGGAACTGCGGGTCGGCGAGCTCCCGGTACGCCGCCTCGAAGTCCTCCTCGGTGGCGAGTCCGGCGGCCACCACGGCCGGCCGGGTCTGCTCCAGGGTGAGCCGCCACCACTCGGCCTCGTCGTCCCCGCCGGCGAGCAGCTGGAAGCGCGCGTCGTGGCCGAGGCCGCTCAGCCCCTTGCCCTCCAGCGGCACCGGCAGGCTGCGCGCCCATTCGGTGTCGGTGCCCACCGCGGTCTCCAGGTGGCGGCGGAAGGCCCGCAGCACGGTCCGGTAGCCGGGGTGCGGCGAGTCCTTGATCGGGAAGAAGGCCGGCTCCTCCAGCACCAGCGTCCCGCCCGGGGCCAGCCACTGGACCAGCCGCTCCACCGCCTTCTCCGGGTCGGGCAGGTGGATCACCACGTACCGGGCGTGGATGAAGTCGAAGGAGGCGGGCGGGAAGTCGTCGGTGTAGACGTCGTGGCGCAGCACCCGCACGCCGTCGGCGGCGAGTTCGTCCAGGAAGGTGGTGTCGAGGTCGGTCACGGTGACCTCGGCGCCCTGTTCGGCCAGCCAGCGGGCGACCGAGCCGCCGCCCCCGCCGACCTCCAGCACCCGGTGCCCGGCCCGCAGGCCGAGCCCCCGGAAGCGGCTGCGGGTGTGCTCGTCCAGGACGGACTCCAGCAGCCGCAGCCGGTGCAGTTCGGTGTCCACGGCGTGGCTGAACACCCCGTCGCGGTAGCGCTCCTCCTTCCACTCCCAGCGTTCGCCGGTGGCCCCGGCGAAGACGGACTCCGAGTCGGTCTGTACGGTCATGGGCTTCTCCTGTGATCGCGGGTCGTTGTGATCGCGGGTCGTGCCGTTCGCGGATCGTGCCGTTCGCGGATCGCTGTCAGCGCCGGTCGTCGTGGTCGCCGGTCGTGCCGTTCGCGGGTCCGCCGGTTCAGACGAAGGCGAGGACGCGGACCGGGCCGCCGGTCCCGCCGAGGTGCTTGGGCGCGCCGAC
Organism: Kitasatospora sp. NPDC091257; assembly: GCF_044757675.1. Taxonomy (NCBI): domain Bacteria; kingdom Bacillati; phylum Actinomycetota; class Actinomycetes; order Kitasatosporales; family Streptomycetaceae; genus Kitasatospora; species Kitasatospora sp. NPDC091257. Next base: position 3,819 of record NZ_JBIVVI010000688.1, on the reverse strand, counting down.
CACGGCGACCGCGCCGAGGTCGGGCACGGTGTCGAGCCCGGCGAGGCACTCGATGGCGTACTTGCCGGCCGGCAGCAGCACCCGGTGGGTGTCCGGGTCGGCCGGGCGGGTGCCGGGGTCGAGGCTGATCGAGTCGGTGCCGACGCCCACCACCGAGCGCTCGGTGACCAGGAAGTGCGCGGCCTCCACCGAGATCCCGGGGAAGCGGTAGAGCCCTTCCGCGGGGTCGAGGTTGAGGAAGGCGCCGGGGGTGTCGATCCGGTGCGCCCAGTCGTTGTCGACGGCGAGCAGCGCACCGTCGGGGATGCGGCCGTTGCGGCTCTCCCACGCCAGCAGGTCGTCGACGGTCAGTTCGGTGACGTGGTCGCGGGCGGCGCGCTCGCCGATCCGGACCACGGCCAGCGGTGCGACCAGGGTGTCGGCCGGGATCTGGTGGGTGGCCAGGCCGTCGTCGTCGAAGTGCGAGGGCGCGTCGAGGTGGGTGCCGATGTGCTCGTTGTAGGTGAGCTCGAAGGCGTTGTACTCGTGCTCGGCGAGGTTGGCGAGCCGCTTGATCTCCATCGGCTTGACGTACAGCTCGAACACCGGCCAGTCCGGGCCGACCACGTGGGTGAGGTCCCGGACGGCCCCGCGCGGCAGGCTGATCGGGGCTCTGGCCCGGAGCGGCGCCGAGACCTCGGCGGGCGCGGCGGCGACGGGCCCGGTGGCGGTGTGGCCGGTGGCGCCGGCCACCGTTTCCGGTGAGCACATGGGATTCCCCTTCCTTGAGAACGTCTACGGAAAAACAATCTCCTGAACGCGTTATGCTGATGGCCCCGCCCGCAGAAGGAGTTCCGATGGCCACCGCCCCGCGGACGCCCCGCCTCGCCTCGCCCAGCCGGACGGACGACGGGGGCGAGCGCCGGCAGTACTTCGCGACGCTCACCCGGGAGCGCCCGGACATCGCGCTCTGCCGGGCCACCACCGTGGTCGCCCGGGCCATCGACGAGGAGCTGACCGGCGCCCGGCTGACGGTGGCCCAGCACCTGGTGCTGAAGATGCTGGACGCGGTCGGGGCCTGCTCCCAGCAGGAGTTGAGCGAGCAGCTGCGGATCGACCGCAGCGTGATGGTCGGCTGCATCGACGGCCTGGAGAGCTCCGGACTGGTGGTCCGCGAGCGTCACCCGCGCGACCGCCGCGCCTACGCCGTCACCATGACCGAGGTCGGTTCGCGGGCCCTGGCCGAGGCGGAGGCGGGCATCGCCCCGATGATGGACCGGGTGTTCGCCGCGCTCACCGCGGAGGAGCGGGACACGCTGATCCGGCTGACCCGCAAGCTCCTCGCCGTCCAGCCGGGCGGGTGAGCCCCGGAGCGGGGCGGGCGGACCCGTTATCCGACCAGCGCCTGGTTGACCAACTGCCGCAGGCGTCCGTGCAGTTGGTGCGCACTGGAGGGCATCAGCTGGGTCAGGAACAGCACCGTCAGCCGCTCCGCCGGGTCCACCCAGAAGATGGTGGACGCGGCGCTGTGCCAGCCGTACTCCCCGGCGCTGGCCGGCACCCCGGCGGCGGCCGGGTCCTGCACCACCGCGAAGCCGAGCCCGAAGCCGACCCCGGCGGTGGGCATCTCGGAGAACACCGGCCGCCCGACGCTCTTCAGGTCCCCGCCGCCGGGCAGGTGGTTGCGCAGCGCGTGCCGCAGGGTGTGCCGGCCGAGCACCCGTACGCCCTGGTACTCGCCCTCGCCGAGCAGCATCTGGCTGAACCGGTGGTAGTCGGCGAGCGTGGTGACCAGTCCGGAGCTGCCGGAGAGGCAGTGGGGCTCGCGCAGCACGTCACCGCCGAAGGCGTCGTTGCGGACGGCCTTCCCGCTCGCCGGGTCGACGACGTAGAAGCCGGCCAGCCGGTCGGCCTTGTCGGCCGGGACGTGGAAGCCGGTGTCGGCCATGCCGAGCGGGCCGAGCACCCGCTCGGCCAGGAACTCGTCCAGCCGCCTGCCGGAGGCGACCTCGATCACCCGCCCGAGCACGTCGCTGGAGGCGCCGTAGTTCCAGGCGGTGCCGGGCTCGAAGAGCAGCGGGAAGGAGGCCCACTTGGTGACGCACTGGGCGAGGTCGAGGCCGGGCGCGGTGGTCCACTCGAAGCCGTTGGCGGTGTAGATCTCGTCCACCGGGTGCGCCCGGTGGAAGCCGTAGGTCAGGCCGGAGGTGTGGGTGAGCAGGTGCACGATCCGGATCGGCTCGGCGGCGGGGACGGTGACCGGCCGGGAGGCCGGCCCGCGCTGGTAGACCCGGACGTCGGCGAACTCCGGCAGGTAGCGGGAGACCGGGTCCTGGAGGCCGATCGCACCCTCCTCCAGCAGCACCAGCGCGGCCACCGAGGTGACCGGCTTGGTCATCGACCAGGACCGGTAGATGGTGTCCGGGGTCTGCGGCAGGCCCTTCTCGACGTCGCGGTGCCCGTATCCGGCGAGGTGGGCGACCTTCCCGCCGCGGGTCACGGCGAGCTGCCAGCCGGGCAGCCGGCCGTCGTCCACGTAGGCCCGGAGGTAGGAGTCGATCCGGCGCAGCCGCTCGGGGTCCAGCCCGACCTCGGCCGGTTCGACTTCGACTTTGATCTGCGACATGGCGTCCTCTCGCGGTCGAGCACTCTCATCATGTTTCGAATGTTCGAAGATAGTGGAAGCATAGAAAGAATCAACTCGGCACACAAGAGCGGAACTTGAGATCCCGTCCGGTCCACCCACTGGACTTCGAATGTTGCGCAAGTTTCGAACCATCAATAGGATCCGGAAGGATCCGCACCCCCTTCCGACCCGACCGGAGCTGGAGCCCCGCCCATGTCGCCCCTCGCGCTTTCCATCGACGAACTGCTCACCACCACCCGGGCGGTGCGCAAGCGGCTCGACCTCACCCGCCCGGTGGAACGCGAACTGATCGAGGAGTGCCTGGCCCTGGCCACCCAGGCCCCCACCGGCCGCAACCGCCAGCGCTGGGACTTCATGATCATCACCGACCCCGCCAAGCGCTCCGCGATCGCCGACCTCTACCGGCTCGGCCTGGTCCGCCCCCGCCAGCAGGTGGTCGGCACCGGCGTGGACCGCACCGTCGGCGACCAGCTGCGCCGACTCCGGCTCGCCGAGAGCGCCCAGCACCTCTTCGACCACCTGCACGAGGTCCCGGTCCTGGTGATCCCCTGCGTCCGGATCGAGGGCCGGCACGAGGTCGACTCCTTCGTCGGCCAGGCCAACACCTGGGGCTCGATCATCCCGGCCACCTGGCAGTTCATGCTCGCCGCCCGCTCCCGCGGCCTCGGCACCGCCTGGACCACCCCGCACCTGCACTACGAGCGCGAGGCGGCCGAGATCCTCGGCATCCCCTACGAGACCGTCCTGCAGGCCGCGCTGATCCCGCTGGCCCACACCATCGGCACCGACTTCCGCCCCGGCCCCCGGGTCGGCACCGAGCAGATCGCCCACTGGGACGCCTGGTAGCCCCCCTGGTGGGACCGCGCCCACCAGGAAGTTCTTGACCACCGATCAGGCCGATCTTTAGGATGGCTTCCATGTTCCGGGAATGTCGAGTCAACGGCCTTGCTGCCGCAGCGACTTCCGACTGCGCGACGCACCGCTGCCGCTGTCGCCCCTGAACTCTCCTCCCGCGTCCGCGCACCGACCGCGCACCGACTCGACGCCGGAAAAGAAATCTCCTCTCATCATCACGATTCCGCCCCCGCGGTGGTGCCCCCACGCACCCCGCCGATTCCGGCTGCCCGGAGTCCCGGAATCTCGACGGCAAGGAGAACGAACATGAGCCTGTCCCTCTACCGCCCCGCCGACCC
>NZ_JBIVVI010000687.1:0-5008 GCF_044757675.1 Kitasatospora sp. NPDC091257 | reverse complement strand
GGCACCCAGGGGTCGGGCCGCGCGGTGTCGGTCAGGTGCAGCGCGATCGTGCCCAGCGGGTACGGTCCGTTCGGGGCGGGCAGCTGGAACCGCACGGGTTCCTCCTGCCTCGGTCGCGCGACGGCCAGCGGCGCGAGCGGACCCGGGATCATGGCGGCGGCCAGTGCGGCGGACGAGGACAGCAGTGTTCTCCGATTCATGGCTCCACTGTTGCGTCCGACGGGCCCGGCGGCTTCGCCCCCGGGGAGGAACCCGGTGTCAGCCCAGGAGGGTATGACGGGCATCGGCCGCGCGGATGAGTCAGCCCGCGAGATGACGTCCTCCGGGCTGACAGGCCCTGGGCCCCGGCTTGGATAGCGTGGCCGGCATGGGCGACGGGGAGTCACGGCCGTTGGTGGCCGGACGTCTGAGGGACGGACAGTGGCACGGCGTGGACACGGTCGCGGCCGTGCTCCTCGCCCTGGCGTTCGGCGCGAGCGAGACGCGCAGCGGTGGCTGGGGCGCGGGAGCCGTGGCGGCGGCGGTCTGGCTTCCGGTCGCGGTACGGCGCAGATGGTCCGTCCGGGTTCTGTACACGGTCCTGGCCGGTGCGGTCTTCGCCATGGCGTTCACCGGATGGGAGGAGTCCTGGGTCCCCGTCGGGGCCGCTCTGTACACGGTGGCGGCGCGGGAACCGCGGCGCCGGTCCGCGACGGCGCTCGGCTGCTCGCTGGGCGCCGTCGCGGCGGCCATGGCTCTCGTACCGCGACCGGTCCCGGCCTCCGGGGTCGCGTGGGGCGTCGTCTTCGCGTCTTTGATGATGACGTTGCCCTGGCTGGTGGGCACCGCGCTGAGAGAGCAGCGGTCGTACGCGGAACTCGCCGCCCGGCAGGCCGTGACGGACGAGCGCCTGCGGATCGCCCGCGAGCTCCACGACGTGGTGGCCCATCATCTGACTGTCATCGCGGTACGGGCCGAGGTGGCCCGTGCGGTGGCCTCCACCAACCCGCAGGAGGCCGAGCGGACCCTCGCACTGGTCGGGACAGCGGGCCGGACGGCGCTCACCGAGATGCGCCGCATGCTCGGCGTTCTGCGATCACCCGGTGACGGACCCGAGTCGGGGACCGCCCCCGGTCTGGCGGACCTGCCGGCGCTCGCGGACGGCGCAGGCCCGCGCGTCGAGCTGTCCGTCGAGCCGGATCCACCGCTCCCCCCGGGTGTGGAACTGGCGGTCTACCGGATCGTTCAGGAAGCCCTCACCAATGTCGTCAGGCACGCGGGATCGGCGGACTGCCGGGTGAACCTTTCCCGGACGGGTCCCGAGGCGGTCGAGATCGAGGTCGTCAACGACGCGCCGTCCCGGCTCCCGTCCCGGTTCCCGCCCCGGCGTCCTGGCGGCGGGCACGGACTCGTCGGGATGCGGGAGCGGGCGGCCATGTGCGGCGGGACCCTCTCCGCCGGCCCCCTGGCGACGGGCGGATTCCGGGTGCACGCGCGGCTGCCCTGGGGATCGGAGACAGCACGGTGAACCGGCCGGTCCGGGTTCTCATCGCCGATGACCAGGCGCTGTTGCGGACGGGCTTCCGCCTGCTCATCGAGAACGCGCCGGACCTCACCGTCGCAGGCGAGGCCGTCAGCGGCGAGCAGGCCGTCGAACTCGCCCTGCGGCTGCGGCCCGACGTCGTGCTGATGGACATCCGGATGCCGGGCATGGACGGTCTGGAGGCCACCCGGCGCATCTGCGCGGACCCGGACGCCGCCGGCACCCGGGTGCTGGTCCTCACCACGTTCGACCTGGACGAGTACGTGTACGCGGCACTCCGCGGCGGAGCCAGCGGATTCATCCTGAAGGACATCCTCCCCGCCGACCTGCTGACAGCCTTGCGGGTGGTCGCCGCCGGCGACGCCCTGCTCGCGCCCGCGGTCACCCGCCGTCTGATCCGCGAGTTCGCCGGACGCCACGAGCCGCGCCCGCGACTCGCCCGGGAGCTGGCGGGCGTGACCCCACGGGAACGGGAAGTGCTCCGACTGGTGGCCCGGGGACTGCCCAACCGCGTGATCGCCGAGCATCTGGGGCTGAGCATCGCGACCGTCAAGACACATGTCCGGCGGCTGCTGGCCAAGCTCCACGCCCATGACCGGGCCCAGATGGTCGTCATCGCCTATGAGACAGGCATGGTCACCGCGGGCGGGAACCTCCCGTCCACGGGCTGACGCCTCACCGGCTGGGACGGTGGACCTGAAGGGGACTGCCCCGGCGGTGGGTCGTGCCGACCCCGATCGGCCCCGGGAGGTCTGCTCCGTGGTGTCGAGCGCGTAGTTCCAGCGCGGGAGGTTCTCGGGCCGTGCGAGGTGGGCGAAGAGCACGCTGACGGGCGCGTCGACGGTCAGGGTGTTCTCGAATCGCATGATATTTCCTTCCCCGGCGCGGGGTCGGCCGGCCCCGCGCGGTTCCGTGTGCGGCGGTCCTCGGCGTCGGTGCGGCGCTCGACCAGTCCGGCCGCGACGACGCGTTCGACCAGCCGGCTGGGGTTGGTGCCGCTCTCGCGACGGCCCGGGCAGGGATCCGGGCACCGAATCGCCGCCACGCGGAACCTGGTAGCTGATCGGCGCCAAAGCCTTCGATCAGTAGGCAATTTCTTGAACAGAACGTTAAATACAAGGCCTTGCCCCGTATTTGGGTGTAGGCTCTGAAGCACAGAGGGTGGTCCGAAGGGCCGGCATGGCGATGATGCCGACGAATCACCCCGGACAGGGGGAGCATCATGATCTACCACATCGAGGTCGCGCGGGCGACGATCGACGAGCGTCTGCGGGAGGCCGAGAAGCACCGCCTCACGCGCGCGCTCCGGCTCAAGAGCCGCGCCGAGCGCACCACCCGACGCGCACACCGGGCCCTGACAGGTCTGGTCGGCCCGACCGTATGAGCATCACCCTCGACGGGCCGCCACCGCAGCACCGGTGACGGCCCGTCCGCTATCTGCAAAGAAAACTCCCGGTGAACCGGCCCGGTCGGCCACACACGGACGCATGCCGCGGCCTCACCCGGTAGGCATGAACCACAGCCTCAACCCGGAGGCCGAGAAGGCCGACCGGGAGCGGGGCCGAACAGGACCTGAAGGCCCGCAGGACACGAGACGCTCTGCTGGCTGGCGAACAACTCGCCCAGGCCGCCCGGCACGCCCGGGCCGCCCGCGAACACCTGACGGCCCTGCACGCCGTCCGCTCCTCCAGGGCGGGGTTGCCAGCCCTCCAGAGCCAATGACGGCTGAGCACCGGCATGCCGGACCGCCGCTCTGCCTCAACCAGACAGGGGCATCGGCCCTACACGCAGGCCACACAAGTCTGAAGGTCGTCGGAGAGGAACGCGATGAAGCGGGTGTCGGGGGACCTGACTATCCCAAGACGCACCCGCCCTTCCCCAGCCTCGCGCAACCGCGCGACTGCGTTGGCCAGACCTGGCCGTTGAGGGACGCCATCCTCTTTCATCATCCGCTGCCGCCAGGACCAAACGTCCCAAAGCTCGCGTGCCGGTGTGGATGACGCCGATATCTCGAAATCCGTTCCCTCGTCGGGAGAGTGCGTCGCAGTGGCGAGGTCGTACCCCTCGCGCAGACCGAGCGCGACGAGCACGCCGTCCGGGGCGGCCTCGGCCGCCCGTGTCCAGCCGGTGGCCGCGGCGAGCCGACGCACGGCGGCATCGCACTCCAGGACACCCGGCGTGCCGTGGGTTCGGCTCGGATCCCGGGACAACGTGAGCTCGGTGACCGGCTCACCGCCCCGGCCCAGCACAGCGGCGGCCATCGGCCAGGTGCGTGCCGGCAGGGTGAGGGAGCTGCGGACCTGTCCGGCCGGCCGGGACGGCCGGCAGCAGCATCGACTGCGTCCACGCCGCTTCCGCGGCCGCGACCTGGGCGCAGACCGTTGTCACGGCCGTCGACGGGAGCGCCGTCGGCGTGCCCGGGCCGCGGGCCGCGGGCCGGGACCGTGGTCGTGGTCGACGCCGGCGGCGGCCGTGGGGCACCCGGCATTCGGCCCATCGGGGCCGCCCCCAAGGGCGACCGCTGCCCGTCCCTGCCACGGCACCGGCCCGAAATGGCTATGCACATGGTTATGAGAATCACCTGCCGCGCCGCTCTCGGCGTCCCGTTGATGACCGCTGCCGCCCTGGTCCTGCCCGCCGGCCCGGCCACCGCAGCCACCGGAAACCTCTACCTCAACAACGAAGAGGTCTACACGGACCCCTCCGGCTGCTACCCCCTGGAGGACTCCAGCATCGTCGACAACAACACCGACACGGCCGTGACCGTCTACTCGGGTCCGGACTGCAACGGAGAGGAGCTCGGCCGCATCAGCGCCGGTGACGACGAGATCACCACCGGCGCCCAGAGCCTCTACATCCCCTGAATCCCTGCCCCGATCTCGCCATCAGCCCCGGACCGGCCCGGATCGTCACTGCCCGCCGACGGGTCTCCCGAGGTGGCGGGCAGTGCGCCACCGGCCTTCCGGACACGCGCCGGGGCGGCCGCCCCCTGCCGAAGGCGGCTACCGGCCGCCCCGCCCTGCACTGCGGCCCCGCCTGCCGACAGGCCGAACACCGCCGGCGCCGCCTCGAAGAAGAGACTTCCCGCCCTGCGCTTCGGTGTCGGGCGGTCAGGCCGTCCGGTGGCGCGGCACGTGCACAGCGGCCAGCCCTATGGCGCAACCTGCAGGCCGTACTCGCCGACCGGTCGCCCGGCGACCTCACAGCCCCAGGCCGGTGAGCAGGTAGAGGCGCAGGGTGACGGCGGCGAAGGTCGGGGCGTAGTTGCGGATCGTCCAGATCCGGTGCGCTTGCACCTCGCCGCGGCGGATCGTGCGGTAGGCCCGGGCGGCGGTGGACAGCCACGCGGCCGCCAGCAGGCAAAGGGCGATGTGGAGCTCCGATCCTGCTTTCCGGGGAGGGGAGGTCGGGTCTTTCGCCGGCCCCGGGCTAAGGCGTGTCTGACAAATGATCATCTGGTTGGTTCGCGGAGCCAGAGGATTAGGG
>NZ_JBIVVI010000686.1:0-5013 GCF_044757675.1 Kitasatospora sp. NPDC091257 | reverse complement strand
GGAGGGGCTCAGGAGAGCGGGGTCGGACGACCGGGCTGCTCGCCGCCGCGCTCCTTGATGTACGTCTCGGTCGGCACCATCACCTTGCGGCGGAAGACGCAGACGACCGTGCCGTCCTGCTTGTACCCCTTGGTCTCGACGTACACGATGCCGCGGTCGTCCTTGGACTTGGACGGCCACTTGTCGAGCACAGTGGTCTCGCCGTAGAGGGTGTCGCCGTGGAAGGTCGGTGCGACGTGCCGCAGCGACTCGATCTCCAGGTTGGCGATCGCCTTGCCGGAGACGTCCGGGACGGACATGCCGAGCAGCAGCGAGTAGATGTAGTTGCCCACCACGACGTTCCTGCCGAAGTCCGTCGTCTTCTCCGCATAGTTGGTGTCCATGTGGAGCGGGTGGTGGTTCATGGTGAGCAGGCAGAAGAGGTGGTCGTCGTACTCGGTGACCGTCTTGCCGGGCCAGTGCTTGTAGACCGCGCCGACCTCGAACTCCTCGTAGGTGCGTCCGAACTGCATGCCGTGGGCCCTCAGCTTTCCGGGATCTCGAACTTGGTGGTGCGCTGCAGGCCCGCGGCCCGGCCCTTGCCGGCGACGACCAGCGCCATCTTGCGGCTGGCCTCGTCGATCATCTCGTCGCCGAGCATGGCGGAGCCCTTGGCGCCGCCCGCCTCGGAGGTGCAGTAGTCGTACGCGTCGAGGATCAGCTCGGCGTGGTCGTAGTCCTCCTGCGAGGGCGAGTAGATCTCGTTCGCGGCGGCGACCTGGTCCGGGTGGAGCACCCACTTGCCGTCGAAGCCGAGGGCGGCCGAGCGGCGGGCGACCTCGCGGTAGCCCTCCTGGTTGCGGATCTGGAGGTACGGGCCGTCGATCGCCTGGAGGTCGTTGGCGCGGGCGGCCATCAGGATGCGCATCAGGATGTAGTGGTAGGCGTCGGCGTTGTAGCCGGGCGGCTGCTCGCCGACGACCAGCGACTTCATGTTGATGGAGGCCATGAAGTCGGCGGGGCCGAAGATGATGGTCTCCAGCCGGGGCGAGGCCTCGGCGATGGCGTCGACGTTGATCAGGCCCTTGGCGTTCTCGATCTGCGCCTCGATGCCGATCCGGCCGACCTCGAAGCCCATGGTCTTCTCGATCTGGGTGAGCAGCAGGTCGAGCGCCTTGACCTGCTCGGCGTCCTGCACCTTGGGCAGCATGATGCAGTCGAGGTTGGGGCCGGCGCCCTCGACCACGGTGATCACGTCGCGGTAGGTCCAGTGCGTGGTCCAGTCGTTGACGCGCACGACGCGGGTCTTGCCGCCCCAGTCGCCGTTGTTGAGCGCGTCGACGATGTTGTGGCGCGCGCTCTCCTTGACCAGCGGGGCGCAGGCGTCCTCCAGGTCGAGGAAGACCTGGTCGGCCGGCAGGCCCTGGGCCTTCTCCAGGAAGCGCGGGTTGCTGCCCGGCACGGCGAGACAGGAGCGGCGCGGGCGCAGACGGTTCACAGCAGTCATAAGAATCGAGGGTTCCTTCCCAGTGGTCAGCTGGTCAGCTGTTCAGTTCGTGGCCGCGGTCGGTGCGGGCGTCCACGGCTGGAGCTTGTTGGCCAGCCGGATCTCGTCCACGATCCGGCCGATGATGGTGGTGATGCCGAAGTCCTTCGGGGTGAACACGGCGGCGACGCCGGCGGCCTTGAGGGCCTCGCCGTCCGCTGCCGGGATGATGCCACCCACGATCACCGGGACATCCTCCACCCCGGCGCGGCGCAGCCGCTTCAGGACGTCGGGCACCAGCTCGCTGTGCGCGCCGGAGAGGATGGACAGGCCCACGCAGTGCACGTCCTCCGCGACGGCGGCGGAGACGATCTGCTCCGGGGTCAGCCGGATGCCCTGGTAGACCACCTCGAAGCCGGCGTCGCGGGCCCGGACGGCGATCTGCTCGGCACCGTTGGAGTGCCCGTCCAGGCCGGGCTTGCCGACCAGCAGGCGCAGCTTGCCGGCGCCCAGCTCCGCGGCGGTGGCGGCGACCGCGGCACGGACCTGCTCCAGCTCGCCGCCGGGCTCGGCGGCCACGGCGACGGGCGCGCCGCCGACGCCGGTGGGCGCGCGGTACTCGCCGAAGACCTCGCGCAGGGCGAAGGACCACTCGCCGGTGGTGACGCCGGCCCGGGCGCAGGCGAGCGTGGCCGGCATCAGATTGGTCCCGGTGGCGGCGACGGCCTTGAGCTCGGCCAGCGACGCCTGGGCGGCGGCCTCGTCGCGCTCGGCGCGCCAGGCCTCCAGGGCGGCGAGCACGGACCGCTCGGAGGCCGGGTCGACCACCATGATCGCGGTGTCGAGGTCGGCGGTGAGCGGGCTCGGCTCGGTGGTGTCGAAGCAGTTCACCCCGATGATCTTGTCCTCGCCGGACTCGATCCGGGCCCGGCGGGCGGCGTGCGAGGCGACCAGGTTGGACTTCAGGTAGCCGGACTCGACGGCCGGGATCACCCCGCCCATCTCCAGCACCTTGGCGATCTCCGCCTCGGCGCCGGCCAGCAGCTCGTCGGTCTTGGCCTCGATCACCTCGGAGCCGTTGAAGATGTCGCCGTACTCCAGCAGGTCCGACTCGTACGCCAGCACCTGCTGGATGCGCAGCGACCACTGCTGGTCCCAGGGCCGGGGCAGGCCGAGCGCCTCGTTCCAGGCGGGCAGCTGGACGGCACGCGCGCGGGCGTCCTTGGAGAGGGTGACGGCCAGCATCTCCAGGACGATCCGCTGGACGTTGTTCTCCGGCTGGGCCTCGGTCAGGCCGAGCGAGTTGACCTGGACGCCGTAGCGGAAGCGGCGCTGCTTGGGGTCGGTGACGCCGTAGCGCTCCAGGGTGACCTTCTCCCACAGCCGGGCGAAGGCGCGCATCTTGCACATCTCCTCGACGAAGCGCACGCCGGCGTTCACGAAGAAGGAGATCCGGGCGACCACCTCGCCCATCCGCTCGGCCGGCACCTGGCCGGAGTCGCGCACGGCGTCGAGCACCGAGATGGCGGTGCACATCGCGTAGGCGATCTCCTGGACGGGCGTGGCCCCGGCCTCCTGCAGGTGGTAGCTGCAGATGTTGATCGGGTTCCACTTGGGGATGTTGCCGACCGTGTAGGCGATCATGTCGGTGATCAGCCGCACCGACGGGCCGGGCGGGAAGACGTGCGTCCCGCGCGACAGGTACTCCTTGACGATGTCGTTCTGGGTGGTGCCGGTGAGCTTGGCGACGTCCGCGCCCTGCTCCTCGGCGACCACCTGGTAGAGCGCCAGCAGCCACATCGCGGTGGCGTTGATCGTCATGGAGGTGTTGGTCCGTTCGAGCGGGATGCCGTCGAACAGGGTGCGCATGTCGCCGACGTGGCCGACCGGGACGCCGACCCGGCCGACCTCGCCGCGGGCGAGGACGTGGTCGGAGTCGTAGCCGGTCTGGGTCGGCAGGTCGAAGGCGACGGACAGGCCGGTCTGGCCCTTCGCCAGGTTCCGCCGGTAGAGCGCGTTGGAGTCGCTCGCGGTGGAGTGGCCGGCGTAGGTGCGCATCAGCCAGGGCCGGTCGCGCTTCTGGGGCTCAGTCATCGGCGGGTCTCACACGTTCCTGAAGCGGTTGATGGCCGGCAGGTGCTTCTCGCGCAGCTCGGGGTCGGTGACGCCCAGGCCCGCCTCGGGGGCCAGGCAGAGCACGCCGACCTTGCCCTGGTGCTTGTTGTGGTGCACGTCCAGGGCGGCCTGGCCGGTCTCCTCCAGGGAGTAGACCTTGGACAGGGTGGGGTGGATCTTGCCCTTGGCGATCAGGCGGTTGGCCTCGAAGGCCTCGCGGTAGTTGGCGAAGTGCGAGCCGACGATCCGCTTGAGCGACATCCACAGGTACCGGTTGTCGTACTGGTGCATGTAGCCGGAGGTGGAGGCGCACGTGACGATGGTTCCGCCCTTGCGGGTGACGTACACCGAGGCGCCGAAGGTCTCCCGGCCCGGGTGCTCGAAGACGATGTCCACGTCCTCGCCGCCGGTGAACTCGCGGATCTTCGCGCCCAGCCGCTTCCACTCGCGCGGGTCCTGGGTGTGCTCGTCCTTCCAGAACCGGTAGCCCTCGGCGGAGCGGTCGATGATCGCCTCGGCGCCCATGGCGCGGCAGATCTCGGCCTTCTGGTCGTTGGAGACCACGCAGATCGGGGTGGCGCCGCCGGCCAGCGCATACTGGGTGGCGTACGAGCCGAGGCCGCCGCTGGCGCCCCAGATCAGCACGTTGTCGCCCTGCTTCATGCCGGCGCCGTTGCGCGAGACCAGCTGGCGGTAGGCGGTGGAGTTGACCAGACCGGGGGAGGCGGCCTCCTCCCAGGTGAGGTGCTTGGGCTTGGGCAGCAGCTGGTTGGTCTTCACCAGGGCCAGCTGGGCCAGGCCGCCGAAGTTGGTCTCGAAGCCCCAGATGCGCTGCTCCGGGTCCATCATCGTGTCGTTGTGGCCGTCCGCGGACTCCAGTTCGACCGAGAGGCAGTGCGCGACGACCTCGTCGCCCGGCTTCCAGGCGTTGACCCCGGCGCCGGTGCGCAGCACCACGCCGGCGAGGTCGGAGCCGACCACGTGGTACGGCAGGTCGTGGCGCTTGGTGAGCGGCGACAGCCGGCCGTAGCGCTCCAGGAAGCCGAAGGTGGAGACCGGCTCGAAGATCGAGCTCCAGACGGTGTTGTAGTTCACCGCGCTCGCCATGACGGCGACCAGGGCCTCGCCGGGGCCCAGCTCGGGCAGGGCGACCTCGTCGAGGTGAAGGGACTTGCGGGGGTCCTTGTCGCGGCTGTCGAGGCCCGCGAACATCTGCTCCTCGTCCTTGTGGAGCGTCACCGCGCGGTAGGACTCGGGGAGCTTGATCGCCGCGAAGTCCGCCGACGTGGTGTCGGTGCTGATGATCGCGTCGAGGATTTCCTGCATGGCTGCCTCCGAAGGCGTACCTGTGTGAGGGCACAGGGCGTCTGGGGGAGCCGGGAGCGGACACCGGCTTCGCTGAGGTGGGTGGTGGGCGGGTCAGACTGGGCACC
>NZ_JBIVVI010000685.1:0-5015 GCF_044757675.1 Kitasatospora sp. NPDC091257 | reverse complement strand
GGATCCGGGCCGGGGATCCGGGCGAGGGATCCGGGCCGGGAGGCACATCCATGAGGAGGGGTGATCCGCCAGGAACGGTTCCGTTCTTGCCGCAATCGCCCCCGGCGCCACCCGGCCGCAAGATACCGTTGGGTAAGCCAGCGAACCCGGTCAGGAGGGTGGTTCCCGATGGCCACCCCGGAGCGGACCCCGCGCTGGGACGAGCAGTTGCAGCGCCGCCTCGCCCGCGGCGAGGAGACGGCGCTCGGCGAACTCTACGACCAGCTCGCACCGATGGTGCACGGCCTGGCCGGACGGATACTCGCCGACCAGGCCGCCGCCACCCAGCTCACCCGGGAGGTCTTCGCCCACGTCTGGGAGCACCCCGACGACTTCGACCCCGACCGGGGCACCCTGCGCTCCTGGCTCGGCGCGCTGACCCACCACCGCGCGGTCGAACGGCTGCGGGCCCGGCGGGCCACCGAACTCGCACCGGGCGCGGAGGCCGAGATCCGCGCCGTGGCCACCGCCGCGAGGATGCAGTACGTGGTCGACTCCCTGCCCCAACCCCTGCGTGAGACCATCGCGGTGACCTACTACGACGGCCGCACCTACCGCGAGACGGCCCGACTGCTCGGCATCAGCGAGCAGGCCGCCAAGCAGCGGATGCGGCTCGGTCTGGAGCTGCTGGCCACCGAACTGGCCGACGAACGCGCCCGCCAGGACGGCACCGGGGACGGCATCGGGGACGGGAACGGGGAGACGTGAGCAGCACTGAGGAGCGGCACGACGCCCTGCGCTCGATGCTCGGCGCGTGGGCCCTCGGCGCCTGCCCGGCCCGCGAGGCCGCCGAGTTGGAGCAGCACCTGCGCGACTGCCGGGAGTGCGCCGAGGAGGCGGCCCGGCTGCGCGAGGCCGCCGGCTGGCTCTCGCTGGACGAGCCGCTGGACCAGCCCGGCTCGCTGCGCCAGCAGGTGCTCGACTGGTGCCTGGCCCGTCGGCCGGCCCAACTGCCCGTCCCCGCCTGGGGCATGCCGTACACGGCGGAGACCGCCAAGCTCGACGCGCTGCTGCGCGACCTCGGCCCGGAGGAGTGGCAGGAGGTGGCGGAACTGCCGTGGCACGGCGGTACCGAGCGGCTGCGCCCGGCCGAGGTGCTGGGCCACCTGACCGCGGTGGACGGCTTCCTGGCGCTGGCACTCGGCCTGCCCGACCCGGTGCCGGCCGCTCCGGGCCCGCCCGCCGCACCGGCCGGGCGGCGGGTGCCCCCGCAGGAGCCGGCCGCCGGACCGTCCGTGCCGCGCGTCCCGCCGCAGGGCGGCCGGTACGCCGGGGTCACCGCGCGCACCGTCCGGCTGATCGCCGACCAGGCCGGCCTGGCGCCGCAGTCGGTGCGCTCCCGCTGGCGGCGGCAGGCCCACGACCTGGTGCGCAGCGCCGCGCTCGTGCCGCAGGGCAACACCCCGGTCGACTACGGCTTCGCGGTGCTGCCGCTGCGCGACGCCTTCGTGGACCGCGCCTTCGAGTGCTTCGTGCACGGCGAGGACGTGGCCCGGGCGGTCGCCTACCCGTACGACCCGCCGACGCCGCAGCACCTGCGGCAGATGGTGGAGCTGGTGGTCCGGCTGCTCCCCCGGGCACTGGCCGGGCTGCGCGCGGCCCGGCCCGAGCACGCCGGGGCGCCGGGTGCGCCGGAGGGCGGGGCCCGGACGGCCCGGCGGGTGCGGCTGATGGTCGACGGCCCGGCGGGCGGCGAGTGGCTGATCGCCCTGGACGGCGACGGCGCCGCCGTCGGCAGCGGCGGCCCGCCCGGCGGGGAGCCGGTGGCGTCGATGGTGCTGGACGGCCTGGAGCTGTGCCAGCTGGCCGCCGCGCACCGCGACCCGGACCGGCTGCCGGTCGGCGAGCACGGCGACCGGGCCGCGGTCCGCGAGGTGCTGCACGCGCTCCCGCTGCTCTCCCGGCCGTAGCGGCCCGCCGTCCGCGCGAACGCCTACGCGAAACGCCTGCGCGGAGCGGTCACGCGAAACGACCCGCGCGGAGCGGTCACGCGAAGACGACGGTACGGGTCCCGTCCAGGAGCACCCGGTGCTCGCTGTGCCACTTCACCGCGCGGGCCAGCGCCTGGCACTCGACGTCCCGGCCGAGCGCGACCAGCTGGTCGGGGCTGACGTCGTGGGTGACCCGGGCCACCTCCTGCTCGATGATCGGGCCCTCGTCCAGGTCGGCGGTGACGTAGTGCGCGGTGGCGCCGATCAGCTTCACGCCGCGCGCGTGCGCCTGGTGGTACGGCTTGGCGCCCTTGAAGCTCGGCAGGAAGGAGTGGTGGATGTTGATCACCCGGCCGGACAGCTCGGTGCACAGCCGGTCGGAGAGCACCTGCATGTAGCGGGCCAGCACGACCAGTTCGACGTTCTCCTCGGCGACCAGGTCGAGCAGCCGCTGCTCGGCCTCGGCCTTGGTGTCCTTGGTGACCGGGATGTGGTGGAACGGGATGCCGTAGCTCTCGGTCAGGTCCCGCAGGTCGGTGTGGTTGGAGACGACCGCGGCGATCTCCACCGGCAGGGCGCCGATCCGGGTGCGGTAGAGCAGGTCGTTCAGGCAGTGCCCGAACTTGCTGACCATGAGCACGATCCGCATCCGCTGCTCGGTCGGGTGGATCTGCCAGTCCATCCCGAAGGAGGCGCCGATCGCGGCGAAGCTGGCCCGCAGCTTGTCGGCGGTGACCGGCTCGGGGGCGGAGAAGTGCACCCGCATGAAGAAGAGCCCGCTGTCACCGTCCCCGAACTGCTGGCTGTCGATGATGTTGCAGCCGGTCATGAAGAGGTAGCTGGAGACAGCGTGGACGATGCCCTGCTTGTCGGGGCAGGACAGCGTGAGGACGTACTGGGCGCTGACCGGCTGCTGTTCCACTGGGAGTTTCCCGTTCTGAGGTCGTGACGTGCGTGGATGGTCCAGCGTGTCACATCCCGGACACCCGCCGCCCCGCTGCCCGTACTGCGGGACGGCGGCGGTCCGGCGGGTCAGAGCTGGGTGAGGATGCGCAGCACGTCCAGCGACTTGGGCGACGCGTCCGGGTCGTCCCCGTCGCCCGAGGCCAGCACGACGTGCGCCTCGCGGGCGGCCCGGACGGTCTCCGGCCAGCCGGGGTGGCCGAGGTAGGCGGAGGCCGGCGCGTCCGCACCGACCTCGTGCAGCATCTGCACGGCCCGCAGCACCGCGACGTCCACCAGCGCGGCCTCGGCGGAGTCGCGGAGGATCGTCCCGATGTACTTCTCGGCCGACCAGCGGTCCAGCCAGGTGTCCTCGACGAGGCGGTAGACGGCGTCGGTCACGTCGCCGTACCCCTCCCGGCCGGTCAGCCAGGTCTCCTGCTGGAAACCGGGGTCGGACAGCATGTGCAGCGCCGAGCGCAGTCGGGCTCGCCAGCGCCACCAGGGCAGGTCGTTGAGCGGCATGCCGCCCATCGTGCTGGAGCGGTGGCCCGGACGAGAAGGGTTTCGGGCGGACCGATACGAAGAATCTGTGCTGGCGGACATGGTGAACGATCGTACGTTCCCCGTCTGTTCGTGCTCCACTCGCGATCTACACGCGTACCACTCCGGATTTCGGCGGCCGTTCGCCATCCGTTCGCATTTCTGCCCTCTCGGCTTGTGACGCCGGGGCTTGGCTTGCTCCGGTGCGCCGGAGTGCGCCCCAGAGAGGGAAAAGCGATGACCAGCCGAAGGGACTCCTTCCAGGCCCGTCCCCCGATCGGGCGGCGCCGCCGCCGCCCGATCGCAGCCGCCGCCACCGCCGCGGCCCTGCTCCCCACCCTCTTCTCGGCCTCCGCGTGCGGCGGACCGGCCGATGCCTCGACCACCGGCGACGACCTGACCGTGATGACCTGGGCCCCGGCCGGCACGGGCTCCGCCGACCGCCCGGGCATGACGGCGCTCGCCTCCGCCATCGGCCAGGACGTCAACGCCAAGGGCGGCGTGAACGGCCACCGGCTGCGCGTGATCACCTGCAACGAGCACAACACCGCGGACGGTGCCCGCGCCTGCGCCCAGCAGGCGGTGGACGCCAAGGTGGTCGCCGTGATCGGCTCCTACAGCCAGTGGGGCGAGGCGTTCATGCCGGTGCTGGAGCGCGCCGGCATCCCGCTGATCGGCGGCTACGGGCTCTCCCAGCCGGAGTTCTCCAGCCCGCTGTCCTACCCGGTGGACGGCGGCATGCCGGCACTGATCGCGGGCAACGGCCGCCAGCTGGTGGACGCCGGCTGCCGGACCGTCTCCCTGGTCCGCCCGGACACCCCGGCCGGCGACAACCTGCTCGGCTACCTGGGCACCGCCCTGCGGCCGGCCGGGATCAGGCTGACGGACGTCAAGGCGCCCGAGCAGTCCTCCGACTACACCCCGGTGATCCGCAAGGCGATCGGCAAGGACGAGCCGGGCAACTGCATCACCAGCGCCCTGGCCGCCGAGCCGACCGGCAACCTGCTGGACTCCTACCGGCGGCTGAACGCGAAGAACACCCGGATCGCCTCGGTGATCGGCAGCGTCCAGCAGTCGGTGGTGGACTCCACCGGCGGCGACTCCGGCCCGCTCGGCGGCGCCTACGTCACCAGCTGGTACCCGCCGGAGTCGGCGAAGATCTGGGACGGGCTGCGCGCGGTGGTGCGCACCGACACCACCGGCGGGCACCCCATCGACGTCTCCGACCCGGGCGTGCAGACCACCTGGGTCGCGTACGAGGTGTTCCGGACGGCGGTGCAGAAGCTGGCGGAGGGCGGCCGGACGGTCACCCCGAAGACGGTCTCCTCGCTGCTGGACAGCGGGGAGGGCATCGACGTCGGGATCACCCCGCCGCTCAACTGGGGCACCACCAACATGCTGCCCAGCGGCGGGTCGCCGCGGCTGGTGAACACCTGGGTCACCTACCAGGTGGTCAAGAACGGCCGGATGACCCTGCAGCAGCCGGGCTTCGTGGACATCCGCTGGGCGCTCACCGGGGGCCGTCCGCCGGCCTGACCCGGACCGCCCGGGGCGAGAGAG
>NZ_JBIVVI010000684.1:0-5025 GCF_044757675.1 Kitasatospora sp. NPDC091257 | reverse complement strand
CGGGGGTCGCCCGGGTTCCGGGGGTTCCCGCGGTGTCGTCGGTGTCGTCCGTTCCGGGAGTGGCCCGGGTTCCGGCGGTGCCGTCGGTTCCGGCGGTGCCGGGAGCGCCGTCGGTGGGAGTGCCGTCGGCGGCCCGCTGCCCGGTCGCCCGCCCGGGCTTCGCCGGGGACGCCGGTTCATCGGATGCCGGTTCGGGGGCGGAGTGCCGGTCGGCGGAGCCGGCCTCGGGGTCGGTGATCAGGGCCCGGTACTGGGGACATCGGGCTTCGAGTTCCTCGTGCGTTCCGAGGTCCAGCAGCCGGCCGCGCTCCAGGACGGCGATCCGGTCGGCGAGCTGGAGGGTCGACCGGCGGTGGGCGATCAGCAGCGTGGTGCGGCCGGTCATCACCGAGCGCAGCGCGTCGTGGATCTCCGCCTCGATCTGCGGGTCCACCGCCGAGGTGGCGTCGTCCAGCAGCAGGATCCGGGGGTCGGTGAGGATCGCCCGGGCCAGTGCGATGCGCTGGCGCTGGCCGCCGGAGAGGGTCAGGCCCTGCTCGCCGACCTTGGTGTCGTAGCCGTCCGGCAGCGCGCGGACGAACTCGTCGGCCTGGGCGGCGCGGGCTGCGGCGACCACCTGTTCGTCCGTCGCGTCCGGACGGCCGTAGGCGATGTTGGTGCGGACCGACTCGGAGAAGAGGAAGCTCTCCTCGGGGACGATGCCGACCGTCGCGCGGACCGAGTCCAGGGTGAGGTCGCGCAGGTCGTGGCCGTACAGGCGGACGGTACCGGAGGCGGGGTCGTAGAAGCGGGGCACCAGCTGGGCCACCGTCGACTTGCCGGACCCGGAGGCGCCGACCAGGGCGAGGGTCTCGCCGGGGGCCAGCTTCAGGCTGAGGCCGTGCAGGACGGGGGCGGGGTGCTCGGGGTCGTAGCGGAACTCGACCCGGTCGAATTCCAGGGCGACGTCGGGGGTCCGCGGGCCGACGGGGGCGGCAGCGAGGGCGTTGGCGGCAGCGTCGGCGGGGGTGCCGATCGCCGAGGCGCCGGCCGGGGAGCCACCGTGCGCGAGGTCCAGGGTGCGGGCGTCCGGGCGCTCCTGGACCAGCGGGCGCTCGTCGATCAGCTGCAGGACCCGCTCGACGCCGGCCCGGGCCTGCTGGCCGACGGTGATGACCATGGTCATCATCCGCACCGGGCCGGTCATCTGGGCGACGTAGGTGGAGAAGGCGACGAAGGTCCCCAGCGTGACCCGGCCGTCGACGGCCAGCCAGCCGCCGAAGGCGAGGACGCCGACCTGGGCGAGCGCCGGGATCGCCTGCATCGCCGGGTTGTACCGGGCGTTCAGCCGGATCGACCGGAGCCGGGCCGCGAAGAGGTTGTGGGAGGCCTCCTCCAGCTTGTCGAGCTCCTGCGCCTCCTGTCCGAAGCCCTTGACCACGCGGACCCCGCCGATCGCGCCGTCCACCACGCCCGCGACGGCGGCCGCCTCCTGCTGGGCGGCCCAGGTCGCGGGGAAGAGGCGCTTGCGGCTGAGCACCGAGACCCACCACAGCGCGGGGGCCATGACCAGGGCGACCAGGGTGAGCGGCGGGGACAGCCAGACCATCACGGCCAGCGACATGACGAACATCAGCAGGTAGCCGGTCATCATCGGCAGCATCGAGAGCAGGCCGTTGACCAGCTGGAGGTCGGAGGTCGCCCGCCCGATCACCTGACCGGTGTCCAGCCGGTCCTGGCGGTGGCCGTCGAGCCGGCCGAGCGAGCGGAACAGGTCGCTGCGCATGTCGTGCTGGACGTCGACGGCGAGCTGGCCGCCGTAGTAGCGGCGGACCTGGGTGCAGCCGAAGACCACGAGGGCGGCGAGCAGCAGCACCACCGCCCAGGGGGCCAGCGAACGGGTGTGGGCGATGATGACGTCGTCGATGATCAGCTTGGTGACCAGCGGCACCAGCGCGGTGACGGCCATGCCGAGGAGCGAGGCGCCGAACGCGAGCAGCAGGCTGCGCCGGGACCGCCAGCTGTAGCCGACCAGACGGCGCAGCCAGCCGGCCGCCTCGGCGCCTTGGGCGGCCGCCGCGGCCGGGCCGGTGTTCCCGGCGGCGGTCTGCGGGCTGTCGGCGGGAGCCTCCGGGGTCGGGCCGGGGGCCGGGGGGCCGCTCGGGGATTGCTCCACCGTGGATCCGTGAGTCTCAGGCATATTTAGGGATGCTAACCATTTCGTCGGGTGGCCGCCATGGCGTTTCCGAGCCGGAGGGGTTCGGGGCCGGCCGGGGGGAGCCCCGATCATCCGGCCCGGCGGACTGGCCAACAGCCGACGGCCTGCGGTGATTCCCGGACGGACACTCGAACGGCCCACTCCCCCGGCCGTCTCCAGGATCGCCGACGACCCCTCGCGCGCCCAGCGGCCGGGGACGGGTCGGGCGTCACCCTTTGGGACCAGGCCTCCGGACGGACTGCCGCCGAGCGCCTCAAACGCCCGCGGACGCCGAACCGTCGGCGGGGACGCCCGCCGATTCCGCGGCCGCCGCGAACGCGCCGTGGGCGAGGGCGTGGAGCAGGGCGGCCATGCCGTCGCGCTGGAGGGCGACGCGCTCGCCGTGGTCGGGGTTCGGGCCGAGGCTGTGCGGGGTCGAGTTGATCAGGCCGAAGACGGCGTGCACGGCGGCCCGCGCCACCGGCTCGGCGGCGGGGCCGGCCAGCGGCGGGTAGGCCTGCCGGACCACGTCCACCCACAGCTCGACGTAGCCGCGCTGGAGCCGGCGGACGGTGCGCCGGTCCTCCTCCTTGAGGTTCAGCAGCTCCCGGTCGTGCAGGGTGATCAGGTCCCGGTCGTCCAGGGCGAAGTGGACGTGGCCGCTGATCAGCGCGTCCAGCGCGGCGGCCGGGCCTTCGCCGCCACCGGCCCGGCGGCGCCCCTCGTCCAGCAGGCGCTCGCTGATGCCGATCAGCAGGTCCGCGAGCATCGCGTCCTTGCCGGCGAAGTGGCGGTAGAGCCCGGGGCCGCTGATCCCGACCGCCTTGCCGATCTCGTCCACCCCCACGCCGAGGAAGCCCCGGGCCGCGAACAGCCTCGCGGCCTCCCGGCGGATCTGGTCGCGGCGGGGGAGCGCGGAGGCGGCGGGGACGTTCGGCATGCCGTCCATCGTAGACAGTCGGGTTATCGGCCGTTAACCTGGGCGCGTAAGTTAACGTTAATTAACGTGCGCGATCACGGGCGGACGCACCCGGCTGCCCACCTGGTGCCGAGGGCAAGGGAGCTCTTGGGAATGGTCATCTCAACTGCCGGAACATCCACCGGCTTCCGGCTCGGCGCAGCGGCCGGCACTGCCGCGCCCGGCGCCGCACCGTCCGCGGCCGCCGCACCGGCGCCCCGGCTCGGCAGCTCCGTCGACCCGGCCTCCGAGGCCTACCGCGCGAACACCGAAGCGCACCGGGCCCTGGTCGCCGAGCTGCGCGCGAAGCTCGACGCGGCCGCCCTGGGCGGCGGTGCCAAGGCCCGCGCCCGGCACACCTCCCGCGGAAAGCTGCTGCCCCGCGACCGGGTGGACACCCTGCTCGATCCGGCCTCCCCCTTCCTGGAGCTGGCCCCGCTGGCCGCCGACGGGATGTACGACGGCGCGGCGCCCGCGGCCGGGGTGATCGCCGGCATCGGCCGGGTCGCCGGACGCGAGGTGGTGGTGGTCGCCAACGACGCCACCGTCAAGGGCGGCACCTACTACCCGATGACGGTGAAGAAGCACCTGCGCGCCCAGGAGGTCGCGCTGGAGAACCGGCTGCCCTGCGTCTACCTCGTGGACTCCGGCGGCGCCTTCCTCCCGATGCAGGACGAGGTCTTCCCGGACCGGGACCACTTCGGCCGGATCTTCTACAACCAGGCCAGGCTCTCCGCCGCGGGCATCCCGCAGATCGCCGCGGTGCTCGGCTCGTGCACGGCCGGTGGCGCGTACGTCCCGGCGATGAGCGACCAGGCCGTGATCGTCCGCAACCAGGGCACGATCTTCCTGGGCGGCCCGCCGCTGGTGAAGGCCGCCACCGGTGAGGTGGTCACCGCCGAGGAGCTGGGCGGCGGCGAGCTGCACTCCCGCACCTCGGGCGTGACGGACCACCTGGCCGAGGACGACGCCCACGCCCTCTCCATCGTCCGCACGATCGTCGCCGGGCTCGGCCCGCGCGAGGCCAGGCCGTGGCCGCTCACCCCGGTCGAGCCGCCCGCCGTCGACCCGGCGGGCCTGTACGGCGCCGTGCCGGTCGACCCGCGCACGCCCTACGACGTGCGCGAGGTGATCGCCCGCCTGGTGGACGGCAGCCGGTTCGCCGAGTTCAAGGCGGAGTACGGCGCCACCCTGGTCACCGGCTTCGCCCGGATCCACGGCCACCCGGTCGGCATCGTCGCCAACAACGGCGTGCTGTTCTCCGAGTCGGCCGTCAAGGGCGCCCACTTCATCGAGCTGTGCGACCAGCGCGGCATCCCCCTCCTCTTCCTCCAGAACATCACCGGGTTCATGGTCGGCCGGCAGTACGAGGCGGGCGGCATCGCCAAGCACGGCGCCAAGATGGTCAACGCCGTCGCCTGCACCCGCGTCCCGAAGCTGACCGTGGTGGTCGGCGGCTCGTACGGGGCCGGCAACTACTCGATGTGCGGCCGGGCCTACTCACCTCGCTTCCTGTGGATGTGGCCGGGCGCCAAGATCTCCGTGATGGGCGGCGAGCAGGCGGCCTCCGTCCTCGCCACCGTCCGCCGCGACCAGCTGGAGGCGCGCGGCGAGCAGTGGCCGGCCGAGGCGGAGGAGGAGTTCAAGCGCCCCGTCCGCGAGCAGTACGAGCGCCAGGGCAACGCCTACTACGCCACCGCCCGACTCTGGGACGACGGTGTGATCGACCCGATGGACACCCGCACCGTCGTCGGTCTCGCGCTCACCGCCTGCGCCAACGCCCCGCTGGCACCGCCCGCTCCGTACGGCGTCTTCCGCATGTGATCCCGCCTCGTGTCACCCCTGCGTCCGTGACCCCTCCCTTCCGGGTGTGACTCCCCGCGGCGCCGGC
>NZ_JBIVVI010000683.1:0-5026 GCF_044757675.1 Kitasatospora sp. NPDC091257 | reverse complement strand
TCCTCCGGTCCCGTCCCCGCCCCGGGGCCCGTGCCGGACTTCGACCCCGACAGCGTGTACGACCCGCCGGCGCCGAGCGCGGCCGGCATCCCGTCCGTACCGCTGGACCCGCCGGACCTGGCCACCGCCGAGGCGCGGGCGCACGCGATCCCGCCGCCCACGGTGTCGAGCACCGGCCCGTGGACGATGACCCTCTTCGACTTCTCGGACGGGCCGCGGCCCGCGCCGAAGCCCATCCCCGAGCAGCGCACCGGGGAGGAGGCCGAGCCCGCGCCGGAGCCGGCGGTGCCCGCCGCGGACCTGAGGAAGAAGCCACGCAGGGGCCGGATCGAGCAGACCCCGGCGGCGCCCGCCGCCCCTGCCGGGAAGGCCGCGGGCCAAGCGAAGGGTAAGGGGAAGGCGAAGGGCAAGGGCCAGGAGGCGCAGAAGGACGCGCCCGCCCGCAAGCCCTCCCCGCTGATCCTGCTCTCCTGCGGCCTGCTGGTCGGCGGGGCGGTCTCCGGTTTCCTCCCGGCCATGCTGGCCGGCTGGGGCCTCGGCTACCTGTCCCGCCAGATCTCCGACCTGATGCGCAAGTTCGTGATCCTCGGCATTCCGCTGGTCACGATGAGCGCGACCACCCTTTACTCCATGCGGCAGGCCAAACAGGCCGGGGGGCAGGGCGGCGGCCTCCAGTCGGGCTCGCCGCTGGGCCAGATCAGCTGGTCGTCGGCCCCGAACGTGCTGCGGCTGGCCGCGGTGCTGTCGGCGGTGGTCCTGCTGCTGCTCGCCATGCGCCGCCGCCCGCCGCAGCAGGGCTGAGCCGGGGGCGGTCGGCGGCGGCCGCCGGGTGACGGCCGTTCGCGGCTCGGCGGCTCCATGGTTCGTGCGCTCATGGCTCGGGTGACGCCGACGACGGGGCACGGGCCGGGCGTCAGTCGTCGGCGAGGTGGACGAGGCGGCGGAAGGTCGCCGGGTCGCCGAGGTGGCCGACGATCCAGTGCGCGACGGTGGCGCGGGTGGCGGTGCCGGCGCGGGGAAGCGGCCGGTCGTAGGAGATCTGCGGGCCCACGGACGGCGGTCCGTCCTTGAGCATCGGTACCCGGACGACCGTCCAGGCGGTGTCGGAGCCGGCGAGCACCGCCTCCATCCGGGCGAGGTCGTGATGGATCTCCCGGTACAGCCGGTCGACCACCAGCCTGGTCACCACGCGCTGGGCGAACGGGAGCCGGCTGGTGTCCAGGCCCGCCGAGCTCATCGTCACCAGGTGCCGGAGGCCGCCGTCCCGGACCGCCGCGGTCAGCTCCCGGGCGCCGTCGGAGAAGACGGTGGTGGCCCCGCGGCCGGTGCTGCCGAGGGTGGCGACTACGGCGTCCTGGCCGTTCAACGGGCCGTGCAGGGAGCCGGGTTCGCCGACGTCGGCCCGCGCGGTGAGCGCGCTGCCGTGCGTGTGCGCCGGTAGCCGGGCGGGGTCGCGGGCGACGGCGGTGACGGTGTGTCCGGCCGCCAGTGCGAGGTCGACCACCAGGCGGCCGGTGCGTCCGGTGGCGCCCACGACTGCGATCCTCATCGGTTCCTCCTCAGGATTCCGGGACTCGGGGACTTCGGGACTCGGACGGTCCGGGGTCGGTGCTCGGCCGGTGTCCGGGTCGGGTCGGTGCTTGTCATTCATTCAGACGGACTGTATGAATGAAACCAAGTGAACCACAGCACACCGCGAGTGCAAGTCCAAAGGAGCGATGGGACATGGGAGTTCTGCAGGCTCGGTACCCCGATCTGGCCGGCCGGGTGGTCGTGATCGCCGGCGGCAGCCGCGGCATCGGTGCGGAGACCGCCCGCGCCTTCGCCCGGCAGGGTGCGGCCGTCGCCGTCCTCGGCCGCGACGAGGCGGCGCTGAAGGAGGTGGCCGGGGAACTGCGGGCGGAGGGCGCCCGGGCACTCGGACTGGTCGCCGACTGCACGGACGCGACGGCGCTCGGCTCTGCCGCCGCCCGGATCGAGCAGGACCTCGGCCCGGTCGACGTCCTGGCCGCCTTCGCCGGCGGCGACGGCTACCCGGTGCCGACCGTCCGCGAGACCGAGGAGCACTGGCGGGCCGTGCTGGACGGCAACCTCACCGCCACCTTCCTCACCGTCCAGGCCTTCCTGCCCGGCCTGCTGGCCCGCGGCAGCGGTTCGATCGTCACCATGGCCTCCACGGCGGGCCGGCTGCCCAGCGGCGCCTCCGCCGCCTACGCCACGGCCAAGGCGGGCGTGCTGATGTTCACCCGGCACCTCGCCCTGGAGGTCGCCGGTGAGGGCGTGCGGGTCAACGCCGTCGCGCCGGGTGCCGTCCGGACCGAGCGGACGGCGGCGCAGATGCCGCCCGAGGTGCAGGCCGCGGTCGCCGCCGCGCACCCGCTGGGCCGCCTCGGCGAGCCGGTGGACATCGCCTCGGCCGTGCTCTTCCTGGGCTCCGACGCGTCCTCCTGGATCACCGGGCAGACCCTGGACGTCAGCGGGGGGCGAGTCATCCTCTGAGCGGTGGGGCCGTCCCTGCGGATGCCGGGGCGGCCCCGCCCGGGGGAACCGATCGGCGATACTGCCAGTTCACGCGGACGAGCGGAACGAGTGGAGGCGAGCGGGATGAGCCCCCGGTCCTACCGGATGGGACAGCGGCAGGCGGAGGTCGACGAGACCCGCGCCCGGATCGTCGCGGCCGCCCGCGCGAACCTGGCCGAGACCGGCGGGGTCTCGCTGGACGCCGTCGCCCGCCGCGCCGACGTCGCCCGGGCGACCGTCTACTACCAGTTCGGCTCCAAGGCGGGCCTGCTGGAGGCGGTCTGCGACGCCCTCGCCGCGCAGGGCGGCATGGCCGGGCTCGCCGAGGCCTTCACCCTGGCCGACCCCTGGGCGGCGGTGGACCGCTTCGTCGAGGTGATGGGCGGCTTCTGGGCGGTCGACCGGGTCTGCACCCGGCGGCTGCGGGCCCTCGCCGCGCTCGACGAGGAGGTGGGCCGGGTCATCGCCGACCGCGACGCCCGCCGCCGCGAGGGTGCCGCCGTCCTGGCCGGCCGGCTGCCCGCCGCCCCGCCGGACGCGGCGAGCCTGCTCTTCGTCCTCACCGCCTTCGAGACCTACGACGCGTTGGAGGCGGAGGCGGAGGCGGAGGCGGGGAAGGGGACGGAGACAGGGACGGAGACAGGGACGGGGACGGCGGGCACGCCGGACGGCGGTGGTGGTGGTCCGACCGCCGCCACCCCGGCCGTCATCCGTCTGGTCCGCGCCGCCCTCGGTGGGCCGGTGGAGCGGCCGTAGCGGCGGCGGGCCGCCCGTCGGCCCCGGCGCCGCCGGGAGCCGCGCCCCGGCGACCGCCCCGGTCAGCCGGTCTGCCGCGCGGCCATGCCGAGGATCCCGGCGGTGACCGCCGCGGGGTCGTCGGTGGGCAGCGAGTGTCCCGCGCCGGGGACGATCTCGACCCGGGCGGCGGGCACCAGCCGGCGCAGGCGGTCGGCGACGGCCCGGGAGTCGTGCAGGGCGCTGCGTTCGCCGAGGAGGAAGAGGGCGGGGGAGGTGAGTCGGCCGAGTTCCTCGTCGGTGAGGGTGGCGGCCGGGGGCAGCCGGCGGCGGAAGCCCACCGAGGCGCGGACCAGGGCCATCAGTTCGGTCTCCAGGACGGCGCTGTTGCCGACCAGCCGGGCCAGCCTGGGGCGCAGCGGTCGCGGCGCCATGGCGGCGAGGCCGCCGAGGATCATCCAGGTGTAGAAGCGGCGGTCCAGGTCGGCCAGGCCCGCCGTGTCGACCAGGGTGAGTCCGGCGGTCCGGCCGGGGTGGTGGATCTGGTGGTTGAGGGCGATCCAGCCGCCGTAGGAGCAGCCGACCAGGTGGGCGGTGGGCAGGTCGAGGGCGGTGAGCAGGTCCTCCAGCCAGGCGGCGGCGTCGCGGCCGTCCGCGATGGGGGCGCTCTGCACGCTGGCGCCCGGTTCGCCGACGGTGTCCACGGCGATCACGGGGTGCTGTGCGGCGAGGGTGTCGAGGTGGCCGTGCCACATCAGCGCGTTGCCGCCGGAGCCGGGCAGCAGCACGATCGGCCGTCCTTCGGCGGGGCCGGTGCGGTAGACGCGGGTGGTGCCGTAGCCGGTGGGGACGTCGAGCGGCGTCCACGGCCGGGGCCGCAGTTCGGTCAGCGCGCGCTCGTAGGCGGTGCGGAAGCGGGCTTCGGCCTTGCCGTTCCTGAACTCGCTGATTCGCATGGTACATGTGTATCACATGCATGATACGGGTGTACCAGGAGAACGGGTCGGACGTACGGAGGCCGGAACATGACCGCGAAGGTCGACCACGAGGAACGCCGCCGGCAGATCGCCGAGGCCCTGCTGCGCATCGCCGACACCCAGGGCCTGCAGTCCGCCAGCATGCGGGCGGTCGCGACGGAGGCCGGCGTCTCCCTGCGACTCGTGCAGTACTACTTCACGACCAAGGAGGGCCTGCTCCTGGACGCCCTGGCCAGGCTCGGCACCCAGCTCCAGGCCCGGATGGAGCAGTGGATCGGCCCGGCGCGCGCCCCCCGGGAGGTGGTGACGGCGGTCCTGTCCTGCATCCTGCCGACGGACGCCGAGAGCCGCCGGATCACCAGGACGTACGCGGCGTACTACACGCTGGTCCTCGGCGACCCCGAGGTGCTGGAGAAGCAGGCCGCGCAGCCGCCCGCCGTGCTGGAGGGCTTCCTCGCCAAGCAGCTGCGCGCGGCGCAGCAGGCCGGGGAGATCGGGCCGGAGCGGGACGTCGACACGGTCGCGGCCGGGCTGCTGGCGATGGTCAACGGACTCGGCTCCAGCGTCCTGGGCGGCCAGCGCACCGGTGAGCAGGCGCTCGCGGTCCTCGCGTACCACCTGGACGAGCTGTTCGGCCGGCCGGAAGCCTGCTGAGGGGCCCGGCTCCCCGATCCCCGTCCCGCCGGTTCTCCGCCCGCCGGTTCCCCACCCCGCCGCCTCCCGGCCCCGCCACCTCCCCGCCCCGCCGATCCCGGCGGCGGGCCGGCACCCCTCGCGGCACGGGGGTTAACACC
>NZ_JBIVVI010000682.1:0-5031 GCF_044757675.1 Kitasatospora sp. NPDC091257 | reverse complement strand
GATAGTGGACGGGTGACTGAGCAGACCCCCGCCCCCGCCAAGCCCGGCCGCCGCACCCTCGGCGTGATGCTGCTGCTGACCGTGCTGAGCGCCGTGCTGGTGCTGACCGCGGTCGGGCGGACCTGGGCCGAGGGCCGGGCCGGCACCCTGGACGTGTCCGTCAGCGGCGGAAAGATCTCCGAACTGCCCGGCGGGCTGGCCCTGGTGGGCCTCGCCGCGGCCGTCGCGGTGTTCGCGGTGCGCGGCGTCGGACGGCTGGCGGTCGGCGCGCTGACGCTGCTGGCCGGGCTGGGCGTGGCCGCCGCCTCGGTGGCCGGTGCGGGTGACACCGCCGCGCTGGACACCGAGGCCGCCCGCAAGCTGGCGCTGACCGGCTCGGCGGCCACCGAGGTCTCGCACACCGCCTGGCCCTGGGTCGCGCTGGTGGGCGGGCTGCTGCTCGTCCTGGCCGGACTGCTCACCCTGCGCTACGGCCGGGGCTGGCCCGCGATGGGCAGCCGCTACGAGGCGCCGACCCGCAAGGCCCCGGCGAAGACCGACACGCCGGGGGACCTGTGGAAGGCCCTGGACCGGGGCGAGGACCCGACCGCGGTGTGAGCTGCGCGCATGTGACGCGATAGACCCGCCACCCGCTTTGGGCCACCGGTGTGTGGCCCGGCACAATGGAACCCGTCAACCCGCCGGCGGCCCCGCAGGCCCGGCCGGGCCCCGAGAGCCAAGGAGCACCACTCAGATGGCAGCAGCAGCACACGGCCACACCCCCGCCGCCTGGACCGGCGTCGTCATCTCCTTCGTCGGCTTCGGCGTCGCGGGCGTCGCGATGATCCTGCCGTCGGTGCTGCTCGTCTGGGTCGGCCTGGCGGTCGTCCTGGCCGGCGGCGTGGTCGGCAAGGCCATGTCCATCGCGGGCATGGGCCAGCAGGCCAGCACCAACGTCTACAAGTCGGCCGAGGAGCAGGTCGCGGCCCGCGAGGCCCGCGTCGCCGTCGCCGCCTGACGACGGGTTCGTCGCACCACACGTTTGTCGTACATCGGAACGGCGGGCGCGCCACGCCCGCCGTTTCGTCGCGTCCGGGCCCGACCCGGGCAGAATCGGGGCGTGACCTCCGCCCCCACCGCTTCCGCCCCGCCGCCCGTGCTGCGCCGGCTGAGCCCGCCGCTGACCGCGCTGGCGGCGGTGGCCGTCCCCACCGCCTACGTCGCCGTGGTGGACCCGAACACCCCCGGGCACTACCCCGACTGCCCTTTCCTGACCGCCACCGGCTGGTGGTGCCCCGGCTGCGGGGGGCTGCGCTGCGTCCACGCGCTGACCCACGGGGACCTCACCGGCGCCCTGCACGACAACGCCGTCGCCGTCCTGCTGTTCGGGGTGCTGGCGGTGCTCTGGCTGCGCTGGGGCTGGGCCGCGCTGACCGGCGGGCCGCCGCCCAGGACCACCGTCGGGGCCCGGCGCTGGGTGCTGATCGCGCTGCTGGTGCTGGTGTTCACCGTGGTGCGGAACTCGTCGGTCGGCGCCGGGCTGGCACCGCCGCTGGTGTGATCGAGCCGTCGAGCCGTCGAGCCGTCGAGCCGTAGAGCCGGCCCGTCGACCGGCGTTCCCGGCCACCGGTCGGCTCCGGCCGGAAGAGCGTCCTAAACCGGTGCGAAGTCCGTCCGAAAACCGGTGGGGGGCCGGTGAAGCCGCAGCTGGGGACCGCCGTTGCGGGCGTCCGGTCCGCGAGACGTGGTTCGAACCGATGCGCCCCCCGCCCCCGGGTGCCGATACCATCGAAGTGCCGGTGGGCCGTCGCCCGCCGACTCGCGCCGACCAACTGGCAGAAAAGATGGGGGCTCCTGAGTGAGTGTGCTCGACTCGATCATCGAAGGGGTCCGCGAGGACCTCGCCGAGCGACAGGCCCGGGTCTCCCTGGACGAGCTCAAGGAGCTCGCCGCCAGGGCACCGGAGGCCAAGGACGGCGTCGCCGCCCTCAGGGGCGACGGGGTCCGGGTGATCTGCGAGGTGAAGCGCTCCAGCCCGTCCAAGGGCGCCCTGGCCTCGATCGCCGATCCGGCCGCCCTGGCGGTCGACTACGCGGCCGGCGGTGCCGCCGCGATCAGCGTGCTGACCGAGCAGCGCCGCTTCGGCGGGTCGCTGGCCGACCTGGACGCCGTCCGCGCCGCGGTGGAGACCCCGCTGCTGCGCAAGGACTTCATCGTCACCGCCTACCAGCTGTGGGAGGCCCGTGCGCACGGCGCCGACCTCGCGCTGCTGATCGTCGCGGCCCTCGACCAGCCGGCCCTGGTGTCGCTGATCGAGCGCGCCGAGTCGATCGGCCTCACCCCGCTGGTCGAGGTGCACGACGAGGAGGAGATCAAGCGCGCGGTGGACGCCGGCGCCCGGATCATCGGCGTCAACGCCCGCAACCTCAAGACGCTCGAAGTGGACCGCAACACCTTCGAGAACGTCGCCCACGCCATCCCGGACGGTATCGTCAAGATCGCCGAGTCCGGCGTGCGCGGCCCGCTGGACGTGATCAACTACGCCAACCTCGGCGCCGACGCGGTACTCGTCGGCGAAACCCTGGTGACCGGCAAGGACCCGCGTGCCGCAGTCGCCGACCTGGTCGCCGCCGGGGCCCACCCCGCCGTCCGGCACAAGGACTGACACCCATCCCATGAAGATCGCCGCCCGACTCGCCCCCGGTTGCCGCCCGCGCGGCTGCCGCGCACCCGCACGCCGGGTGCTGGGGCGTCGGGTGCGGTACGTCATCGGGTGCGAGCCCGGGCAGGTGCCGGGGCGGCGATGGCGCGTGACGTCCGGCTGAATCCGGTCCGGCCGACCTCCGGCCGGGAAGACGTCATCGTCGTCCATCTCCGTTCAAGGGAAACCACCATGTCCGAAAAGGACTACCTGCCCGGCGCCCAGGTGCCGGACGCGCGCGGCTACTTCGGCGCGTACGGCGGCCGCTTCATCCCCGAGGCGCTGGTCGCCGCGGTCGAGCAGGTCGCCGAGGAGTACGAGAAGGCCAAGGCCGACCCGGCCTTCGCCGCCGAGCTCGACGCGCTGCTCAAGGACTACACCGGGCGCCCGAGCCCGCTGACCGACGTGCACCGCTTCTCCGCCGAGGCGGGCGGCGCGCGCGTCCTGCTCAAGCGCGAGGACCTCAACCACACCGGCTCGCACAAGATCAACAATGTGCTGGGCCAGGCGCTGCTCACCAGGCGGATGGGCAAGACCCGGATCATCGCCGAGACCGGCGCCGGCCAGCACGGCGTGGCCACCGCGACCGCCTGCGCCCTGTTCGGCTTCGACTGCACCATCTACATGGGCGAGGTGGACACCGAGCGCCAGGCGCTCAACGTCGCCCGGATGCGGATGCTCGGCGCCGAGGTGGTGGCCGTCAAGTCCGGCAGCCGCACGCTCAAGGACGCCATCAACGAGGCGTTCCGGGACTGGGTCGCCAACGTCGACTCCACCCACTACCTGTTCGGCACCGTCGCCGGGCCGCACCCGTTCCCGATGATGGTCCGGGACTTCCACCGGATCATCGGCGTCGAGGCGCGGCAGCAGGTGCTCGACCGGACCGGCCGGCTGCCGGACGCGGTCGTGGCCTGCGTCGGCGGCGGCTCCAACGCGATGGGGATCTTCCACGAGTTCATCCCGGACGCCGGGGTGCGCCTGATCGGCTGCGAGGCGGCGGGCGAGGGCGCCGAGACGCCCCGGCACGCGGCCACCCTCACCAAGGGCGACCCGGGGGTGCTGCACGGCTCCCGGACGTACGTCCTCCAGGACGAGGACGGGCAGACCGTCGAGTCGCACTCGATCTCGGCGGGGCTGGACTACCCGGGGGTCGGGCCGGAGCACGCCTGGCTGAAGGACACCGGGCGGGCGGAGTACCGGCCGGTCACGGACGACGCCGCGATGCAGGCGCTGCGGCTGCTGTCCCGCACCGAGGGGATCATCCCGGCCATCGAGAGCGCCCACGCGCTCGCCGGGGCGCTGGAGCTGGGGCGCGAGCTCGGGCCGGAGGCGACCATCCTGGTCTCGCTGTCGGGGCGCGGGGACAAGGACATGCACACCGCGGCCGAGTACTTCGGCCTGTACGACGAGCAGGCCGGCGGCGCGGGCGACGGCGCCGCCGAGGGGGGTAAGTGATCATGACTTCCAAGCTGAGCGCCGGCAAGCTGAGCGGTGTCCTGGCGGCCGCCAAGGCCGAGGACCGGGCCGCGCTGATCGGGTACCTGCCGGCCGGGTTCCCGACCGTGGACGGCGGCATCCGGGCGGTCAACGCGCTCATCGAGGGCGGCTGCGACGTGGTCGAGGTCGGGCTGCCGCACTCCGACCCGGTGCTGGACGGCGCGGTCATCCAGACCGCCGACGACATCGCGCTGCGGGGCGGCGTGCGGATCAAGGACGTGCTGCGGACCGTCCAGGAGGTCTCCTCGGCGCACCCCGAGGCCGCGGTGCTCGTGATGACGTACTGGAACCCGGTCGACCGCTACGGCGTGGCGCGGTTCGCGGCGGACCTGGCGGCCGCCGGCGGCGCCGGGTGCATCCTGCCGGACCTGCCGGTGGAGGAGTCCGAGGAGTGGCGCAAGGCGGCGGACGAGCACGGGCTGGACACCGTGTTCGTGGTCGCCCCCAGCAGCAAGGACGCGCGGCTGGCGGAGGTCACGGCGGCCGGGAGCGGGTTCGTGTACGCGGCCGCGGTGATGGGCGTGACCGGGACGCGGTCGGCCGTCGGGTCGATGGCCGAGGACCTGGTCGCCCGGACCCGGGCGACGACGGACCTGCCGGTCTGCGTCGGGCTCGGGGTGTCGGACGCGGTGCAGGCGGCCGAGGTCGCCCGGTTCGCGGACGGCGTGATCGTCGGGTCGGCGTTCGTGAAGCGGATCCTGGCCGCGGGCGAGGACGAGGCGGCGGCGCTGGACGCGGTGCGGGCCCTCGCCGGAGAGCTGGCGCAGGGCGTCCGCAGGAGCTGACGCGGTAGGAACATCCGGCCGACGGCCCTCCACTCCCCGGGGAGTGGAGGGCCGTCGGCTTTTCGCGGG
>NZ_JBIVVI010000681.1:0-5038 GCF_044757675.1 Kitasatospora sp. NPDC091257 | reverse complement strand
GGGGAGCATTGACCACGCGCACGTTCGAGACCGTACCCGTACCCGGGGTCGCCACCGCCGCCGGTTCGGAGCACGCCGCCCGGATCGCCAACGCGGCCGAGGAGTTCCTCGGCGCCGCTGCCGCCGCCCGCCCGGACGCACCCGCCGTACGGGACCGCTACGGCGCCTGGACGTACGCCGAGCTGGACGCCGCCGCCGACTCCTTCGCCCGGATCCTGGCCGGCCACGGCATCCGGCCGGGCGACCGGGTGCTGGCCCGGGTGGGCAGCGGCCGCGAGTTCACCGCCCTGCTCTTCGGGGCCTGGCGGCGCGGCGCCGTGCTGGTTCCCGTCAACCCGGCGATGCGGGCCTTCCACCTGGGGCCGGTGCTGGCCGACTCGGCGCCGTCGCTGATCGTGGCGGAAGCGGCGGAGCGGGAGCAGGCCGACGGGCTGCGCTGGCCCGCCGGGGTGCCCGTCGCCGTGGTCTCCGAGCTGGACCTCTCCGGGCCCGCCGACCCGGCCGGGCGCGGAGAGGCGCAGGTGCCCGCCGACCGGCTGGCGCTGCTGATCTACACCTCCGGCAGCACCGCCGCGCCCAAGGCCGTGGCCTGCCCGCACGCCCAGGTGGTGTTCGCCGCGCGGGCGATCGCGCGGCGGCTGAACTACCGCCCGGACGACGTCGTGCTGACCGCCGTGCCGCTCTCCTTCGACTACGGCCTCTACCAGGTGCTGCTCTCGGCGCTGGCCGGGGCCGAACTGCTGCTGTCCGGCCCGGAGGGCCACGCCCGGCTGCTCGGGTTCGCCCGCGACCACGGCGCCACCGTGGTGCCGCTGGTGCCCTCGCTCGGCGAACTGCTGGTGCGCCTGGCCTCCCGGGACCCGCGGCCCACCGGGGTCCGGCTGTTCACCAACACCGGTGCCGCGCTCAACCCGCCGCTGATCGCCTCGCTGCGGGAGGCCTTCCCCGGCGCGGCGGTGGCCCCGATGTACGGCACCACCGAGTGCAAGCGGATCACCGTCCTGGAGCCCGACGGCGACCTGGCCCGGCCCGGATCGGTGGGGCGCGCGCTGCCCGGCACCGAGGTGCTGACGCTGGACGACGACGGCCGGCCGCTGCCGCCGCACGAGATCGGCGAGATCGCCGTCCGCGGCCCGCACGTGATGGCCGGCTACTGGCAGGCACCGGAGCCCACCGCGCAGCGGTTCCGGGTGAGCCCGGAGGACGGCCGGGTCACGCTCCGCACCGGCGACTACGGCTGGCTGGACGAGGACGGCCACCTGTACTTCCAGGGCCGGCGCGACGACCTGTTCAAGCGGCGCGGCTCGCGGATGAGCACGGTGGAGATCGAGGCCGCCGTCCTGGACATCGACGGGGTCCGCGAGGCGGCCCTGCTCGCCCCGGAGGAGGACCGGGACATGGTGCTGTTCGTGGTCGGCGAGGTCACCGCCGAGCAGGTGCTGGGCAGGCTGGCCGACCGGCTGGAGGCGGCCAAGGTCCCGGACCTCTGCCGGGTGCTGCCCGCGCTGCCGCTCACCGCCAACGGCAAGACGGACGGCAAGGCGCTGCGCGCCCTGCTGGCGGGGGAGCCGGCCTGACCGTCCGGCCGGAGTGCGGCGCGCATCGGTGACGTGCAGTCAGCGGACGGGCACGCCCCGCTCAAGCGAGAGCCAAGGGCCTTCGCCGAGGGTGGGGCGGCCGTGTCCGCCTCTGCGCCCGCGCTGCCGCACCACGGCCGCGCGACGGAAGGAATACCGATGTTCACCGCTCTGGGCTCCGCTCTGCACGGGCGACGGAGAGCCTCCCTGCTGCTGACCCTGCTGATCACCGTGCTGGCCGCGGTCTTCGGCGGCTCCGTCGGGGACAGGCTCACCAACGGGCTGTCCGACTACGACGACCCGGGCGGCGGCAACGTCGTCGCCCGGGAGACGATCACCCGCGCCACCGGCATCGACTCCCAGCAGGGCTACCTGCTGCTGGTCCGCACCGACGAGCAGCTGCGCGGTGCCGGCGCGCCCCCGGCCGCCGTGACCGCGGCCGTCCGGCTGCTGAAGGACCGGCCCGAGGTCGAGCAGGTCGTCGACTACTCGGCCGACCCCGCGCTGATCTCCCGGGACGGGCACAGCACGGTGGTCGTCGGCGCCGTGCGCCCGATGGCCGAACCGGAGACCAAGGCCGCCGAGCAGGAGCTCCAGCGGGCCGTCAAGGACGACCCGGCGCTGAACGGCCGGGCCTGGCTCGGCGGCGCCACGCCCGGCCACGTCCAGGTGGCCCAGGTCTCCGACACCGACCTGGCCGAGGCCGAGGGCCTGGCCACGCCGGTCATCCTGATCGCGCTGTTCCTGGTCTTCCGCGGCCTGGTGGCCGCCCTCGTCCCCCTGCTGGGCGCCGTCGTCTCGCTGCTGCTCACCATGGCCGGCCTGCGGATCGCGACCACCGCGATGGACGTCTCCACCGGGGCGATGAGCCTGGCCTTCGCCCTGGGGCTGGGGCTGTCCATCGACTTC
The DNA here is from genome assembly GCF_044757675.1 of Kitasatospora sp. NPDC091257. Classification (NCBI taxonomy): domain Bacteria; kingdom Bacillati; phylum Actinomycetota; class Actinomycetes; order Kitasatosporales; family Streptomycetaceae; genus Kitasatospora; species Kitasatospora sp. NPDC091257. The sequence goes on along the minus strand of NZ_JBIVVI010000681.1, from coordinate 2,552 downwards.
GGCCTGCTGATCGTCACCCGCTACCGGGAGGAGCTGGCCGAGCACGGCCCCGGCGCCGAGGCGCTGCGGCGGACGGTCGCCACCGCCGGGCGCACCGTGCTGTTCAGCGCGCTCACGGTGGCGGCCGCGCTGCTCGCGATCATGGTGTTCCCGCACCCGTACCTGCGGTCCATGGGCCTGGCCGGCGTCATCACCGTCGTCTCGGCGGCCCTGTTCGCCCTGCTCGGACTGCCCGCGCTGCTCGCCGTGCTGGGTCACCGGATCAACGCGCTGGCGCCGCGCCGCTGGCAGCGGTCCGCGGCGGCCGGGCAGGCCACCGCCGGGCGCTGGCACCGGCTGGCCTCGGCGGTGATGCGCAGGCCCGCGGTCTTCACGCTGGTCGCCACCGCCGTCCTGCTGCTCGTCGCCTCCCCGCTCACCGGGGTGCGGTTCACCGGCGTCGACCCGACCTCGCTCCCCAAGGACATCAGCGCCGGGCAGGTCGCCGCGCGGCTCGGCGGCGACTTCGACGAAATCGCCACCAGCCCGTTCCAGATCGTCCTCGACACCGCCGACGACACCGGGCTCCAGGAGTACGCCCGGCGGGTCGCCGCGGTGCCCGGGGTGGAGTCGGTGGGCGAGCCGCAGCGGCTGGACGCCGGGCACTGGGAGATCGACGCCGTCCTCGCCGGCAACCCGCTGGACGGTCCGGCGCTGCGGGCCGGCGAGCAGGTCCAGGACGTGGCGGCGCCCGTCACCGCCCGCTTCACCGGGACGACGGCGGACTTCCTCGCCCAGCGGGGCAGCATCGCCGACCGCCTGCCCCTGGCGTTCGGCGTGCTGGCCGGCGTGACGGTGCTGCTGCTGTTCGCCTTCTCCGGATCGGTGCTGCTGCCGCTGCTGGCCCTGGTGATGAACCTGCTCTCCACCGGCGCCGCGTTCGGCTTCCTGGTGTGGGTCTTCCAGGACGGCAACCTCGGCTTCGCCGCCCACAGCGGGCTGGAGACCACCACGCCCGTGCTGGTCTTCGCGCTCGCCTTCGGCCTCTCCACCGACTACAACGTCTTCCTGCTGGGGCGGATCAAGGAGGCCCGGGCCGCGGGCCGCGGCGACCGGGAGGCGGTCGCCGACGGCCTGGCGCAGATCGGCTCCACCGTCACCAGCGCCGCCGCGCTGTTCTGCGTCGCGGTGGGCGCGCTGGCCATGTCCCGGCTGGTGTTCGTCCAGGAGCTGGGCCTCGGCGCCGCGTTCTCCGTCCTGCTGGACGCCACGGTGGTGCGGGCGCTGCTGGTGCCCGCGCTGATGGCGCTGCTCGGCTCCGCCACCTGGTGGGCCCCCGGTCCGCTGCGCAGGCTGCACGCGGCGCTGCGGCTGGACCGCATGGAGGGCCCGGCCGCCCCGGAGCCGGCCGCCGCGCCGGCCGCCGAGAGGGTGCGCCGGCCGGTCGCCTGATCCGGGAGCCCCGGGCCCGCACGGCGGGACGCGGGGCCGGATCGCTTTTAGCGGCGCCCAAGTCCACGCTCGCAAGATGGTGGTGGCGGTGCGTCAGGAGACGCTCGCGCGCTCCCGGCGCGCCGCCACCAGGCAGGCGACCGGCGGCGCGCCGGCGGGGCACCGACCGCGAGGCGCCGCGCACGCCGCTACGAAAGGACCGCGATGACCACCGATCCTGAACTCGTCTCGGCGTACGGGAGTCCGCTGTACGTCTACGACGCGGCCCGGGTCCGGGCCGCCGCCCGGGACCTGCGCGAGGCCGTCCCGCAGCCCTCCCGGATCTACTACTCCCTGAAGGCCAACCCCCACCCCGCCCTGGTCGCCGAACTGCGCCGCAGCGGCGTGCACGCCGAGGTCACCTCGCGCGGCGAGCTGGCCGCGGCGCTGGAGGCGGGGCACCCGGCCGGGGAACTGCTGTACTCCGGGCCGGGCAAGGTGGCGGCCGAGCTGGACGAGGCGGTGCGCGCCGGGGTGCGCGCCTTCTCCGTCGAGTCCTTCGGGGACCTGGAGCGGGTCGGCGCGGCCGCCGCCGCCCATGACGCGGTGGCCGACTGCGTGCTGCGGATCAACGCCGCCGGCGCGCCGGGCACCGCGGGGCTGCGGATGACCGGCGGCCCCTCCCAGTTCGGCTTCGACCTGGACTGGCTCGCGGAGGAGGCCGACCGGCTGCGGGTCGCCGGCACCCGGGTCGTCGGGCTGCACTTCTTCCCGCTGACCAACTCCGCGGACGAGGACGGCCTGATCGCCGAACTGGCCCAGAGCGTGCGCACCGCCGCCCACCTGCGCGACCGACTCGGCATCGAGCTGGAGCTGCTGGACCTCGGCGGCGGCTTCGCCTGCCCGTACGCGACGGCCGGCGAACGGCCGGTGTACCGGCGGCTGCGGGAGGCCCTGGCCGAGGTGCTGGACGAGAACCTGCCCGGCTGGCGCGAGGGGCGGCCGGTGGTCGCCTTCGAGTCCGGCCGCTACCTGGTCGGCGACAGCGGACGGCTGCTGACCACCGTGACCGACGTCAAGCCGAGCCGGGGCAGCACCTACGCGGTGCTCGACGCCGGGATCAACCACCTCGGGGGGCTGTC
>NZ_JBIVVI010000680.1:0-5043 GCF_044757675.1 Kitasatospora sp. NPDC091257 | reverse complement strand
CGCGGAGCTCGATCGCCCCGGCGACCGAACGGACCTCCACGCACGCGTTGTTTGCGCCGGAATAGCTGGACTTCTGCCAGGTGGACTCAGGCATTTGTCCACAACCCGCAGGCCCACCGCACCGGCCCGCGGCCCCGAAATTCGCGCGCCCGCCGAGCGCCCCGCCGTTACTCTCGCGGCATGAGCGAGCAGCAGCCCTACACCGGCCCGGACGACCCGCGCGTCGTCGCCCTGCCTCCGGCAGAGTTCGCGTTCCCCGGCCCTCTGCGGGACCAGCTGGTCGCCGCGATCCTCGACGGTGCCAAGACCAGCACCACCGGCCTGATCGCCGACTACGAGCACGAGGGCGAGCCCCTGCCGCTGGCCGGTGAGCGCTCCGCGGTCCTTGACTCGGACGGCCGCAGGGTCGCCGTGATCGAGACCACGGACGTCCGGGTGGTCCCGCTCGCGGAGGTCGACCTCCAGCACGCCCTGGACGAGGGCGAGGGGTGCACCAGCGTGGCCGAGTGGCGTGCGGTGCACGAGCGGTTCTGGCGCAGTCCGGAGATGCTCGACGCCCTCGATGACCCGGGTTTCGCCGTGGACGACACCACTCCGGTGGTCCTGCAGCGCTTCCGCGTGGTGGCGGACCTCCGCTGAGCCGGGCGGGCCCGGCGGGGGCCGGCCGGCGGCCGTTGTGCGGCGGCCGGCCGGTGCCCGGGCTCAGCGCTTCACCGGACCTCCCACGGCTCGCATCGACTTGGTGATCGTCTTCCACTTCTTCAGCCGCGCCTTGGCCACCCGGGCGTCCGTGCGCGAGGCGATCCAGTCGTTCTCGCGCTGGAGCTTGAGGTAGCTGTCCATGCGGCGCTGCGGCAGGGTGCCGTCGGCCAGCGCCGCCTGCACCGCGCAGCCGGGCTCGGTGTGGTGGCCGCAGTCCTGGAAGCGGCACTCCTCGGCCAGCTCGGCTATGTCGGCGAAGGCCAGGTCCACGCCTTCGCCTCCGTAGAGGCCGACCTCGCGCAGCCCGGGGGTGTCGATGAGCACGCCCCCGCCGGACAGCGGGATCAGTTCTCGGGTGGTCGTGGTGTGGCGGCCCTTCTGGTCGACCTCGCGGGCCTCCTGGACGGTCATCACCGCGGAGCCGGCCAGCGCGTTGGTGAGCGTGGACTTGCCGACGCCGGACTGGCCGATCACCGCGGTGGTGCCGGGGGTGCAGGCGCGGAGCACGTCCATGCCCTCGCCGGTCTCGGCGCTCACCACGAGCACCGTGACTCCGGGGGCGACCGCCTCGACGTCGGACCGGATGAAGTCGGCGTCGTCGACGAGGTCGGCCTTGGTGAGGACGACCAGCGGGTCGGCGCCGGACTCCCAGGCCAGGGCGAGGAAGCGCTCGATCCGTCCGAGGTCGGGGTCGGTCGCGAGCGAGGAGGCGATCAGCACGGTGTCGACGTTGGCGGCCAGCACCTGGCCGTCGGAGCGCTTGCCGGCCACCTTGCGGATGATCGCGGTGGAGCGCGGCAGCAGCGCGGCGACGGAGGCCATCGGCTGGGCGTACAGGTCGACCGCCGCCCAGTCGCCCGTGCACGGGCAGTTGATCATGTCGGCGTCGCCCACCGGCCGGGTGTCGAACCGGACGGTGCGCGGCTCACCTGTCTCCGGGTCGGCGATGACGGCGTCGCACTGGCCGCGGTCGACCCGGACGATCCGGGCCGGGAGCAGCCCGGCCTCGCCGAACGGGGTGAACAGCTCCGCGAGCTCGGCCGTCCAGCCGTAGCCGGTCAGGGCGGAGGCGTCGGCGGAAGTCGAAGAGGAGGAAGAGGGAGAAGAGAACGACGAAACGGAGGCAGCGTTGAACAACGCAGTGGCCCTTCGGGAGGAGATGATCCCGGCGGGCTACGGCTGGCGTGAAGGGCTCAGCCGGCGGCCGGGAAAAGGAGGTGAACGCGAGTGCTGCCCTGGGCAGCTATCGGGGCGACAACGACCACGGGGTTCACCTCCTGCTCTCTACTCCTCGGGCGGCCCCATGGCCCCCGAACCGGATGTGTCACACGCTAGCGGGGCGGGGGATTGTGGCCAAACTATTTTTGACCTGCGGAAACGCGAGGCGGCGGTCGCCAGAGCGGCCTCTGAGGACCAAAATTGGCCCGCCGCGCAGGGGCCAGACAGCGCCCCGCACCGCCGTCCGCCGCCACGCGCATCCGCCGCAGCTCGACCAGCCCCGCCGGGGCCCGCGCTACGCCCCGTACCGGTGCTTGAGGTTCGGGTCGTCCAGCCACCACGGCCGCATCCCGGTCTCCTCCTCCGGCCCTCCCGCCGCCCGCGCCCGCGCGGCGGCCGCCGCGTAGCGGGCGTCCAGCTCGGCGTCCACCGCCTCGGTCTCCTCCCGCCCCTGCACCACCATCCGCCGCACCAGCGCGGCCAGGAACGGCAGCCCGACCAGGTCCCCCAGCACCCAGAACGCGTTGCCGCCCCAGGTCTGGTCCTGCGCCGGGCTCGGGCCCCACGGCCGCCCGAGCGCCAGGTAGTAGTGCTCGGCGACCAGGTGCCCGCCGTAGATCAGCACGATCCCGAGCCCCGCGTCGAAGATCACCTCGGCGAAGGTGATGAACAGCCCGACCAGGTGGGGGTACTCGTGCCCGACCGGGTCGAGCTGCAGACGCGGCCAGAAGTAGGCGAGGCCCAGCAGCACCAGTGCCAGGTGCAGCACCACGTTCCCGATCCCGCTGGACACCGACCACTCGTACCAGGGCGTGAAGTAGAGCAGCCACGGCGGCGCCATCAGCAGCGCGGTGGAGACCGCCGGGAACATCAGCACCTTGGACGGGCGGCTGCGCAGCGCCCGCAGGACGCGTTCCCGCCGGGCCGCCGGTGCCGCCTCGACCAGCAGGGAGACCGGTGCGCCGAGCGCGAGCAGCAGCGGAACGACCATCAGCAGCAGCACGACCTGCACGGCCCGGTCGGTGAAGAGGATCCGGTCGTACACACCGAGGCCGGAGCAGGTGCACCAGACCCACAGCAGCAGCCCGCCGAGGAACGCGGCGGTACGGGTGGGCTGCCAGCGCCCGCCGCGGTGCCCGGCCACCGGCCGCCCGTCGCCGGCCCCCGCGGCCGCCCGGTCACCCACCGCGCGTTCACCCACCGCCCGGTTGACCCTGCGCACCGCCGCCAGGTACCAGACACCGAGCAGCACCGACAGCACGAGCACCAGCGGCTCGGCCGTCCAGGAGGTCGCCAGGTCGGACCACCGCCACGGCGGCGGCCCGCTGTAGGCGAGCACCGAGGCGGGACCACCGGTCGGCCCGCCCACCGGCCCGACCATCGGGCCGCCCACCGACCCGACCGCCGCGCCGCCCACCACTGCGTTCATCCGCCCGCTCACCTCGCTCGTCCCGGCGGTCCCCGGCCGGTCGGGCACCCCGCGCCGGGGCTCCCCCGGCGCCCGGCCATGATGTCCCCGCGCGACGGCCCCGCCGCACCCGGGGCCCGCCTCTGTACCCGGGCCTGAACAAAGCTTTACCGAGCCCCGACAAAGCTTTGCCCGGGCAAAGTTCTGCCCTGTTCCCGCTCCTCCCGGCAACCGCGGCGAAGACACAAACGTCTGGCAGGATGCGCCGTCGGCGAGACCCGCCACGTGCTCGACAAGGGGATGACAAGAGGTGCGAACCACTGCACGCGGCGACGGCCGCCGACTCGCGGCGCGCCACCGCAACATCGAACTGGGCCTGCTGGCCCTCGCGGTGGCCGTCTGCCTGGCGGGACACGTCGACGCGAACCTGGCGCTCACCGGCCGGATGCCGCCCGGGCTGCTGGTGCACGGCCTGTCGCTGGGCGCGCTGGCCGGGGCGGCCCACCTGGCGGTGCGCCGGTTCGCCCCGTTCGCCGATCCGCTGATCCTGCCGCTGGGCGTCTTCCTGACCGGCTTCGGGCTGGTGCTGCTGGACCGGCTGGACTTCAGCTACAAGGCCGCGCACGCCGCCAAGGGCGACTACCAGAAGCTCCCGGCGGCGCCCTCCCAGCTGATGTGGGTGTTCATCTCGGTGGCGGTGGCGCTCGCGCTGATCGTCCTCGTCAAGCACCACCGCTTCTTCCAGCGCTACGTCTACCTGCTGATGGCGGGTGCGCTGATCCTGCTGGCGGCACCGGTGTTCTCCCCCGGCGACAGCTTCGGCGCCAAGCGCTGGATCCGGCTGTTCGGGCTCTCCTTCGAGCCGGACGAGTTCGTGAAGGTCGCGATCACGATCTTCTTCGCGGGGTACCTGATGGCCGCCCGGGACGCGCTGGCGCTGGCCGGGCGGAAGGTCTGGGGGCTCACCCTGCCGCGCGGACGGCACGCCGGCCCGGTGCTGGCGATCTGGGTGGTCAGCCTGCTGGTGCTGATCTTCGAACGCGACCTGGGCACCTCGCTGATCTTCTTCGGCATCTTCATCGTGATGCTGTACGTGGCGACCGAGCGCACCAGCTGGGTGGTGCTCGGCCTGCTGATGGCGGTCGGCGGCGCGGCGGTGGTCGGCACCGTGGAACCGCACGTGCACGGCCGCGTCGAGGCCTGGCTGCACCCGCTCGACTACTACAAGCCGGTGCACGACAAGGCGATCTCCGAGCAGCCCGCCGAGGCGCTGTTCAGCCTGGGCACCGGGGGCATGACCGGGACCGGCCTGGGCTCGGGACGGCCCTGGCTGATCGGCTTCGCCGGGCGCAGCGACTTCATCTTCACCACCATCGGCGAGGAGCTGGGACTGGCCGGGGCGACCGCGATCCTGCTGGTCTACGTGCTGCTGATCCAGCGCGGTCTGCGCACCGCGATCGGCCTGACCGACCCGTTCGGCAAGCTGCTGGCCACCGGTCTGTCGGCGGCGCTGGCGCTCCAGGTGTTCGTGGTGGTCGGCGGGGTGAGCGGGCTGGTCCCGCTGACCGGCAAGGCCCTGCCGTTCCTGGCCGCCGGCGGTTCGTCGCTGCTGGCGAACTGGCTGATGGTGGCGCTGCTGCTCAAGCTGAGCGACTCCTCCGGACGCACCGCCCTGGACCCGCCCCGGCCCTCCCCCGAGCCGCTCCCGGCCCCGT
>NZ_JBIVVI010000679.1:0-5043 GCF_044757675.1 Kitasatospora sp. NPDC091257 | reverse complement strand
GGCCGCCATCGCCGCCAAGCGGGCCCAGGGCAAGAAGGTGCTGATCTCGATCGGCGGCCAGAACGGCCAGGTCCAGGGGCGCAGCCGCGGGCACCGGGCCCTGTCCGCCGCGGTGCTCAGGCGCCGCAGTCCCGGCAGATCGGGTTGCCGTTCTTCTCGCTGTAGAGCTGGCTGCGGTGGTGCACCAGGAAGCAGCTCATGCAGGTGAACTCGTCGGCCTGCTTCGGCAGGACACGGACGGCGAGTTCCTCGTTCGAGAGGTCGGCGCCGGGAAGCTCCATGCCCTCCGCGGCGTCGAACTCGTCGACGTCGACAGAGCCGCCGCCCTTGTCGTTCCGCCGAGCCTTGAGTTCTTCGATGCTGTCCTCGTTGACGTCATCGTCGGTCTTGCGTGGGGTGTCGTAGTCGGTTGCCATTTGTCGCTCTCCCCCTCCGGGTTGTGCGGTGTGTGCGGTATCTCCAGCGCACGTAACGCATGGGGGGTCGGTCTTGTGCCCGACCCGAGGCGGAGATTTTGCCTTACTTCAAGCCCTGTTACTCAATCGACACTCAGCCCGGGCTCCATCGGGGTGATCCCCGGGCCTGCGGAAGGCCTCACGCTGGGCCATCGCCGACCCCTGTCGGACCCGATAAACCAGACACGCACAGTGAGCAAGACCGGTGCGGGCGCCTGGGAAATCCCGTGCCCACCAGGGAGACCGACCGATCCCGTGGACCGGCCGGGGGCCGAAATCCGGTCACGGACGGCGATCGGCACCCCTGGGCCGGTGATCACTCTCCGGGGTTGCCCGGAATCGCGGAGCGACACGATGTGAGCTTGGTCACGTTAAGAATCTTCCTGGTCAAATCACGGAAAATCCACCCACTCCGACCGCCCGGTGCCGGGCCTCAGCCGGCGGTCTTCCGAGCCGCGCGGCGGGCCAGCAGGGCGGCCTGGCGCTCCTCGAACTTCCGGGCCTGGTCGTCCAGCCCGTCCAGGAAGACGCCCAGCTCGTTCTGCGCCAGCAGGCCCTCCGGGCCGAGCCCGCCGATCTCCATGACCCTGAGGTGGCGCAGCACCGGCTGGAGCACGTCGTCGTGGTGGATGCGCAGGTTGTACACCCCGCCGATGGCGATCTGCGCGGCGGCGCGCTCGAAGCCGGGGATTCCGTGGCCGGGCATCCGGAAGTCGGTGACCACGTCGGCGACGGCCCGCATGGCCTGGTCCGGGGCGATCTCCAGGGCGGCCTTCAGCAGGTTCCGGTAGAAGACCATGTGCAGGTTCTCGTCGTTGGCGATCTTCGCCAGCAGCTGCTCGCAGAGCGGGTCGCCGGCGTACTTGCCGGTGTTGCGGTGCGCGATGCGGGTGGCGAGCTCCTGGAAGGCCACGTACGCGACCGAGTGCAGCATGCTGTGCGCGTTGTCGGACTCGAAGCCCTCGGACATGTGGCTCATCCGGGCCCGCTCCAGCTCCACCGGGTCGACCGCCCGGGTGGCGAGCAGGTAGTCGCGGATCGCTATCCCGTGGCGCCCCTCCTCGGCCGTCCAGCGGTGCACCCAGGTGCCCCAGGCGCCCTCGCGGCCGAACATGGTCGCGATCTCGTGGTGGTAGCTGGGCAGGTTGTCCTCGGTCAGCAGGTTCACCACCAGCGACACCCGGCCCACCGAGGTCACCTGGGACTGCTCCAGCGACCAGGCCTCGCCGCCCAGCACGCCGTCGAAGTCGCGGCCCTGGCTCCACGGGACGAACTCGTGGGGCATCCACTCCTTCGCCACGGACAGGTGGCGGTTGAGCTCCTTCTCGACGACCTCTTCGAGGGCGAGGATCAGCCGCGCGTCGGTCCAGCCGCTCGCGACGAGCGGGGAGCTGCTGCTCTGCACAGGGGCGATGGTCACGGTCTTGCTCCTGAGGGGACGGCACGCGCTGGGACGGGCGCGTTGAGACGGGGACACTTCGTGCGGACCCGCCGGCGGGCCGCCGACGGATTCACCTACGGTTGCGTAGGTTACGACACCGTAAGTTGCTTGGGCCGGAAAAGACAAGCCGCCCCCGCCAGGCCTTATGTCGTCTTGACGGGCCTGGCGGGGGCGGCTGGGAACGGTCGCCTACGGAAGGGTCGTTCGACCCTTACGGAGAGGGGATGCGGACCCTCATGGTGAGTCCGCCACCGGCGCGCGGCGTGGCCTCGATGGTGCCGCCGTGGGCGCGCACCACCGAGCGGACGATGGACAGGCCGAGTCCGACCCCCTTGTCGCTGCGGGTGCGGTCGGCGCCCTTGATCCGGCGGAACGGCTCGAAGATGTGCTCCAGCTCGTACCCGGGCACCACCGGGCCGGTGTTGGAGACCACCAGCTCGCCGCCGCCGGGCACCGCCGTGGTGGCCAGCTCGACCCAGCCCCCCGGGGTGTTGTAGCGCACGGCGTTCTGCAGCAGGTTGAGCGCGAGGCGCTCCAGCAGCACGCCGTTGCCGGCGGCCATGGCCGGATCGAGCTTCGAGCGCAGCTCGACCTCGCGCTTGTCGGCCTCGCCGCGGGTCTGCTCCAGCGCCCGGGTGGCCACCTCGGACAGCTCCACCGGGCGCCGGTCGGTCAGCTCGTTCTCGCTGCGGGCGAGCAGCAGCAGGCCCTCGACCAGCTGCTCGCTGCGCTCGTTGGTGGCCAGCAGGGTCCTCCCCAGCTGCTGGAGGTCGGACGAGGCCGCCGGGTCGGAGAGCTGGACCTCCAGCAGGGTGCGGTTGATCGCCAGCGGGGTGCGCAGCTCGTGCGAGGCGTTGGCGACGAAGCGCCGCTGGGAGTCGAAGGAGCGGTCCAGCCGGTCCAGCATGCCGTCGAAGGTGTCGGCGAGCTCCTTGAGCTCGTCGTCCGGGCCGTCCAGCTCGATCCGGCGGTGCAGGTCGGAGGAGGCCACGTCGCGGGCGGTGCGGGTGATCCGGCCGAGCGGGCGCAGCACCCGGCCGGCCATCGCGTAGCCCGCCGCGAAGGCGATCACGGCGAGGCAGACCAGCATGGTCAGCGACTTGCGCAGCAGGGTGTTGAGCGCGGAGTTGGAGCGCGCCAGGTAGTCGGCGGCCTGCCACTGGTTGTAGTCCGTGCTGTTCATGGTGGTGCTGACGCCGTCGGGGCTGGTGACCCGGAGGCTGCCGTCGAAGACCAGCTTGCGCGGCGCCAGGTACGAGACGGCGTCCTGGAAGAACACGTACATCAGGAGCAGCAGCACCACGCCGGCCATCAGGAACATCCCGCCGTAGAGCAGGGTGAGCCGCATCCGGATGGTGGGGCGGAAGGGCAGCCAGGCGAGCATGCCGTCGCCGGGGGTGTAGTGCCCGGGGCGGTGGACGCGCGGCGGGGTCAGGGGCTTCGGCGGGACGGCACGCGGGCCGCCGGCGGGCGCGCCGGAGGCCCCGCCGGCCGGGGGCGGGGTGGTCATGATGGTCCTCTCGGGGCGTCCGCCGGGGCGGGCGCGTACGGCGGGGAGTCCGGGGTCGGGCGGACTCCGGTCGTCAGATCCGGTAGCCGGAGCCCGGCACGGTGACGATCACCGGCGGGTCGCCGAGCTTGCGGCGCAGCGTCATCACGGTGACGCGCACGACGTTGGTGAACGGGTCGGTGTGCTCGTCCCAGGCCTTCTCCAGGAGCTGCTCGGCCGAGACGACGGCGCCGCCGGCCCGCATCAGCACCTCCAGGACGGCGAACTCCTTGGGGGCGAGCTGGACGGTGCGTCCGTCGCGGATCACCTCGCGCCGGCCGGGGTCGACCGAGATGCCGGCGCGTTCCAGCACCGGGGGCAGCGGGACGGTCGCGCGGCGGCCCAGCGCCCTTACCCGGGCGACGAGTTCGCTGAAGGCGAACGGCTTCGGAAGGTAGTCGTCCGCGCCGATCTCCAGGCCCTCGACCCGGTCGCTGATGTCGCCGGAGGCGGTCAGCATGATCACCCGGGTGGCCAGGCCCTGCTCGACCACCTTGCGGCAGACGTCGTCCCCGTGCACCAGCGGAAGATCGCGGTCCAGGACGACGACGTCGTAGTCGTTGACCGCGATGCGCTGGAGCGCGGCCTCCCCGTCGTACACCACGTCGACGGCCATCGCCTCGCGGCGCAGGCCGGTAGCGACGGCCTCGGCGAGCAGCTGCTCGTCCTCGACGACGAGAACCCGCACGGTCGTTGTCCCTTCTCCAGGCCGGCCCCGGAAAGCGGACGCACGGCTCCGACGGTGCCTCCATCCTGCCTGGTCCGGCGGTAAAGCAGCGATAAGCTGCCCCTCGGGCACGGAGCCGGAGCCCCCGGCCGTCACCGTTCGCACCCGCAGCACTCCGCTTGGACTGTGACACAGGCAACTTTCTTCCGCCGGGAGGTTTCCCGCCCTCCGGGGCGGGGAGGACAGCTGCACACCCGCGATCTGGCTGACGGCCGGTCGCACCCACCCGCCGTGCGTTCATCCGCGCCGGCCCTGGGGCTGGGACATCACCGGGAGCGGCCGAAGGGCCGTCTCCGCACCTATCCGGACCTTCACCACCATCCGGGCTCGGTGCTTTCACCGGCTGGACCTCCTCGGGGCGGAGAGCGCACGACCGTGCACGTCCGACACAGTAAGGGGGCCCGTATGGACGCCTTCAAGGCCGGAATCCTGCAGCGCATAGCCAACGCCGAGCAGGATCTGCACCGCGCGATCGAGGCCGGGGACGAGTTCCTCGCCGAGGTGGAGCAGTCCGAGCTGGACGACCTCCGCCGACTCGCCGCCGAGCACGGCGTGGACACGGTGCTGGAGCGCCACCGCACCGCTGCCTGACCCGTCCGGCACACCGACCAGTCGCCGGATCTCCGGCACCAGCGGCCCTGCGGGGGCCGTGCGAAACCCAGGCCCTGGCATTCCCCGTATGCCAGGGCTCTTCGCATGTCCGGGGCCGCCCCGCCCACGCCCGTGGGTTCCGCGGGCGGGACGGGGCGGAACCGGTCAGTCCGCCCAGGCGCGCAGCGCGGCCAGCCGCTCCTGGAGCGGCTCGTACACCCCGGGGGCGGCGGCCACGGTCAGCTCGCCGTCGGGGCCGTGCCCGGGACGGCCGCCGACC
>NZ_JBIVVI010000678.1:0-5049 GCF_044757675.1 Kitasatospora sp. NPDC091257 | reverse complement strand
GGGGTGGCGGCGGGGCCTCACCCGTGTGCCGGATTGACAAGGGGCATTGCCGTACCGGCAAATAGCAGGCATGGCCGACGAAGACTTCGAGAACGTCCTCACCACGGTGGGCCCGCGGCTGCGGGCGCTGCGGCGGGAGCGCGGCACCACGCTCGCCAAACTGGCCGCCGTCACCGGCATCTCGCTCAGCACGCTGTCCCGGCTGGAGTCCGGGCAGCGCAAGCCGACGCTGGAGCTGCTGCTGCCGCTGGCCCGGGAGTACCGGGTGCCGCTGGACGAACTGGTCGGCGCTCCGGCCACCGGCGACCCGCGGATCCACCCGCGCCCGGTGACCAGGAACGGCCAGACCATCGTCCCGCTCACCCGCCACCTGGGCGGCCTGCACGCGTACAAGCACATCGTGCCGCCGGGCCGGAACGCCGGACCCGAGCTGGAGCTGAAGGTCCACGAGGGGTACGAGTGGCTGTACGTGCTGTCCGGACGGCTGCGGCTGGTCCTCGGCACCCACGACCTGGTGCTGACGGCCGGTGAGGCCGCCGAGTTCGACACCCGCACCCCGCACGCCTTCGGCAACGCGGGGCAGCAGCCGGTGGAGTTCCTCAGCCTGTTCGGGCCGCAGGGGGAGCGCATCCACGTCAGGGCGCGCCCGGGAACCTCTGTTCGGTAGGTTCGTTCCTGACAGGGGGTCTTCCTACCGGCTCCCGCCAGGCCATCGGGAGGGGCCGAGGAAATGACTGTGCAGCAGAGCGCGGAGTCCGGCGAGAGCGGCGGAGCCGGGGAGCGTGCGGAGGCCGGGGACGGCCGGGCGGAGCCGGGGACGGACAGCGCGGTGGCGGAGGGTGCGGACGCGGGCGCCGGTGCTCCCGGCGGGATCGGCGCACCCGGGAGCGCGGGTGCTCCCGGGGCGGCCGACGAGGAGGCCGAGCGCCCCCGGAAGAAGCGCCCGTTCTGGCAGGAGCTGCCGATCCTGCTGGTGGTCGCGCTGCTGCTCTCGCTCGGCATCAAGACCTTCTTCGTACAGGCCTTCTCCATCCCCTCCGGTTCGATGGAGCAGACCCTCGCGATCGGCGACCGGGTGCTGGTCGACAAGTTCACCCCATGGTTCGGCGCCAAGCCCGAGCGTGGCGAGGTGGTGGTGTTCCGCGATCCGGGCGGCTGGCTGGAGGGCACGCCGACGGTCTCGGGCGACTCCGTGATGGGGACCGTCCAGAAGGCGCTCAGCACCGTCGGCCTGATGCCCTCGGCGGACGAGAAGGACCTGATCAAGCGGGTGATCGCGGTCGGCGGTGACACCGTCGAGTGCGAGGCGGGCTCGCCGCTGAGGGTGAACGGCGTGGCGCTGGACGAGCCGTACCTGTTCCCGGGTGCGACGCCCTGCGACAACGACCCGGTCGGCACCGTCACCGTGCCCAAGGACAAGCTGTGGGTGATGGGCGACCACCGCAACAACTCGCGGGACTCCCGGTGGCACCACAACGAGACCGGCGACGGCTTCGTGCCGGTGGACAACGTGGTCGGCCGGGCCTTCGTGGTCGCCTGGCCGTTGTCCGACTGGTCCACGCTGCCGGTCCCGGACACCTTCGACAAGGTGCCGGCCGGGGCGGCGGGCGCGGCCGGCGCGCCGTTCGAGACGCCGCCGGCGCCGGAGGCCGCCGCACTGGCCGGCATCGTGCCGCTCGCCCTGTGGCAGCGGCGGCGCTCGGCGCGGAAGGACCGCTGAGGCCGGCTCGCCTTCCCGGAACCCGGTCGACCGGCTTCGATCGGCTTCGACGGAACTCCTCCCACCGACATCTACACGCCTGTAGAGTTCAGGAGGTGAGCTGAACGCCCGGCCGCCGGCCGCCCCGAGCGGGGCGCCCGGCGGCCGGGTCCGGGTCGGGAGGCGGAGCCGTGATGGAGAATCAGTGCAGCCCCGGGGACGCCGGAGGTCCGGCGGGGCCGGAACCGGCGGGAACGGATCGGGCAGGACCGGAAACGGCGGCCCGGGACGTCCGCTGGGTCTACCAGCCGGTCGAGGTGGACCTCGGGGACGGTGGCTGGGCGCTCGGCCGGATCAGCGCGTGGTGGCAGGACGCGGCCGGGCAGCGCTGGTGCCGGCTGCGCATCGGCCGCGGCGGACAGCCCGCGCTCTGGCAGCCGTTCGACCCGGCGCGGGTGCTGCTGCTGCCGGTGTCCGGGCTCTGAGCAGGCCGGTCGGACATTCCGGTGGAACCGTTCGGCGGGCCCCGTCGTCCCTGGGATCGACCGCCGACAGGCCACTTAGCGACCGGGGACGACGTGACTTCGGAGATCTACTTCAGCAGCAACTACCGCGACCTGTGCGAGCAGCACGGCACCGGCGCGGGCTTCCAGTTCGAGTTCTCCTGCTACCGCTGCTCGGACACCTGGCGTTCGGCGTTCGAGCCGTTCCGGACCGGTCAGATGGCGGGCTGGATAGGCAAGGGCGTCAGCGCGGCCTGGAACCTCATCGGCGGCAACGCCAACACCATCAGCAACGCCGCCGACGGTCTGGCCGGCCAGACCTGGGGCACCTCGCGGGACGCGGCCTTCCAACGGGCCATCACCAACGCCCAGTCCCATTTCAACCGGTGCGCCCGGTGCACCCATTACGTCTGCGGCCGCTGCTTCGACCCGGCCCAGGGTCTGTGCCACACCTGTGCCCCGGACACCGCGGCCGAGGCGGTGGCGGCGCAGCACCGCGGCCTCAACGACACGGTCACCGAGCGCGCGTACAAGTCCGGTCAGCAGTCCGGGGCCGAGTTCGACGTCAACGCGCCGCGTCAGCTGGTCTGCCCGCAGTGCCACACCGAGACCCACGGCACGCCGTTCTGCCCCGGCTGCGGCTTCCGACTGGCGCAGCCCGTCCAGTGCCCGAGCTGCCACAAGGACGTCCCGGACGGCGCCGCGTTCTGTCCGTCCTGCGGGACGAGACGCTGACACCTCGTCCGCAGGACGGCGGGGCGCCCCCGGAGCGACGGGCCGGAGGCGCCCCGCCGTCGTGCGCGCGGGACGGACCGGCTCAGCCGTACGAGAGGTTGGCGCAGGGATCGTCGTCGGCCGAGCGGGCGGCGCCGCTGACGCTGGTGGGCAGCGGGGCCGGGGCGGTGGGGGCGCCGCCGGGGGCCGCGGTGGCGGGGCCGGCGGGGTTGGCGGCGGCGAAGTCGTGGCCGAGGACGACGCTGACGCCCCGGCCGCCGGGCTGCACGGTCGCGCCGGGGAACAGCTTGGCGACCGCCTCGGCGGCGGTGCGCTCGCCGGTGCCGTACTCGACGACGGTGGTGCTGCGCGGCTTGCCGACCGCGTTGCCGACGCCGGCGACGGTGTAGCCGGCGCCCTTGACGGTCTCCGCGGCCCGGCCGCCGAGCCCGGACTCGCCGGTGCTGTTGAGCACGGAGACCTTCACCTCGGCGGCCTTGGCGTCCGGGGCCTGGGTCGGCGCGGGCGCGGCCTCGGCGGCGGGTGGGGCGGAGGGGGTGGCGGCGTCGGCCGGGGCGCTCGCGTCCTGGCCGTCGATGGTGCGGTCGGCCTTGAGCGCGGCCCACAGCTGGTCCACGTCGGGGTGCACCAGGGCGACCCGCGGGCCCTCGTAGCGCCAGGGCACGGTGAGGAACTTGATGTCGTGCAGGTTCACGTCCTTGAGTTCCATGGCGAAGGAGAGCAGCTTGGCGGCCGAGCCGAGGCCGGGGTCGACGGTCAGTGACCTGGTGGCCGCGTCGGCCAGCGGCAGCAGCGTGGTCGGGTCCATGCCGCGGGACTTGACCTCCTTGATGAGGGAGGACATGAAGGCCTGCTGGCGCTTGGTGCGGCCGATGTCGGAGCCGTCGCCGATGCCGTGCCGGACCCGGACGTAGTCCAGCGCGGCCTGGCCCTCGACCTTCTGTTTGCCCTTGGGGAAGAGCAGCTTCCCCTTGTGGCCGAGGTTGGGGTTGAGGTCCCCCTCGTGGATGTCGTTCGGCAGGCAGACCTCGACGCCGCCGACCGCCTTGGTCATCGCGGCGAAGCCGTTGAAGTCGACCACGATGGTGTGGTCGACGCGCAGGTTGGTCAGCTTCTCGACGGCGTTCTGGGTGCAGGCCGGGTTGCCCTGGTCGCTGTCGCCGACCGAGAAGGCGCTGTTGAACATCACATTGGTCTGCTCCTTGGTCCACTTGCCGTTGGGGAGCTTGCACGACGGAATGGTGACCAGGGAGTCGCGGGGGATGGAGATGCCGACGGCGTGCTTGTGGTCGGCGTAGACGTGCAGCAGGATCGCCGTGTCCGAGCGGGCGCCGCCGTCCCCGCCGCCGCCCAGGTCGCTGTTGCCGTTGCCGCGGCTGTCCGAGCCGATCATCAGCACGTTGACCGGGGTGCGGCCCTGGGCGTCCGGGGTCGCGGCCTCCGGGCGGTCCTTGCTGAGCGCGTCGCCGTCGAAGGTGTTGATGTTGCTGTTCAGCCGGTAATAGAGGCCGGCGCCGCCGAGGACGGCGAGCGCGGTGCAGCCGGCGGTCGCCCAGAGCACCTTCTCCTTGGTGCTGCGCTTGGGCTTCTTGCGCGCCCGGGCCGCTGAACGGCCGTCCGATATGCTCGCGCTGTCCGGGTTCCGGTCGTTCTTCTGGCCGGTTCTCCGGCCGGTGGCCCGGCGTCCGCCCGCCCGGTGCGGCGAATTCTCGGCTTCGGGGGAACCCTTTCGGCCAGACACGTCGTCATCCTCCACAGTTGCCACGCGAGCCCCCGTCGAAAGCGGCGGGTTCGCGTGGCCCGGGGCCGGAGCCGATCCGGGCGTGACCCGTCGCTAAACTTTTACACCGCTGTAGAACTTCAGTGGAGCATACTAGGCGCGGATGGGAAAACCAGCTGGTCAGACCATGAGAAATTGGTCAGAGCGGCTGTTCCGCGCTGCTCCGGACCCGTACGAGGAGCACGATGACTGATCGGATAGCACGTTCGATAGCCGGCGCCCTGGTGGCCCTGCTGGCCGCCGCCGGCCTCACCGCCGCGGCCTCGGGCGCGGCGGCGGTCGCCGCACCCCGAACCGTCGCGGCCGCCGCCGCGCATCCGGGGGCCCCCGGG
>NZ_JBIVVI010000677.1:0-5055 GCF_044757675.1 Kitasatospora sp. NPDC091257 | reverse complement strand
GTGTGAGGAGTGGTTACCGTGGGGGTGTGTACCGGTTCCTCCTGACTTCGCGCTGGCTCGGCGGCACCGTCGTGGCCGTGGCGGCCGTGGCGGTGTGCCTGTGGCTGGGCTCCTGGCAGCTCGGCCGGTTCGAGGACCGGGTGTCCACGCACCAGGAGACCCAGCAGGCGGTCACCGCTTCGAGTGACGCCCGGCCGATCGACGCGCTGCTCAACCAGGCGACTCCGCAGGTGAGCACGGAGACCGTCGGCAGAACGGTCACGGTGACCGGCACCTACGACAGCGAGCACCAACTGCTCGTCCCCAACCGGGTGGTGGACGGCAAGCAGGGCTACTACGTGCTCACCCCGCTGCGCACCGCCGACGGTCACGCCGTCGCCGTGGTGCGCGGCTGGGCGGGCGGGGACCCGGCCGCCGCCGGGTCGCCGCCGGGCGGAGAGGTGACGGTGACCGGTCGCCTGCAGGCCAACGAGGCCGTGGGCAGCAACGGCGCGGTGGCGGGCGGTCTGCCGACCGGGCAGCTCGGCATGATCAACCGGGCGTCGCTGCTGAACGTGCTGGAGTACGACGGCTGGTACGACGGCTGGGTGGCCGCCGACGACGCGCCCGCCGGGCTGGCCCCGGTACCGACCGTGCAGCCCCAGGGCGGCGACGGGCTCACCCTGCGCGCGTTCCAGAACCTGGGCTACACCCTGGAGTGGTTCGTCTTCGCCGGGTTCGTCGTCTTCATGTGGTTCCGCCTGGTGCGCCGCGAGGCGGAGGCGGAGCAGGACCGGGCCCTCGGGCTGGACCCGGTCCTGGACTGACCGGCGTGTCCTGGTCCGACCCCGCTCTCAGCGCTTGGTCGGCAGGGCCGGTGCCGCTGTCGGCTTGACCGCCGGTGGGGGCGCTGTCGGTGTCGGCGCCGCCGGTGTCGGCGTCGGGAGCGGCTGCTGGGTCGGGGAGGACGAGCCGGTGGGCAGCGGCGTCGGGTCGCTGTGGCAGTGGCCGTTGCCGCTGCCGTTGCCGTTGTGGTCGTCGGAGTCGTAGTGGTCGATGTGGTGGTGCACGGTGCGACCGGTCTTCGACCCCTTGGAGCCCTTCGAGCCGGAGGAGCCCGAGGAACCCGAGGAGCCCGAGGAGCCGCCGGACCCCTTCGAACCCTTGGCGAGCTCGACGGTGCCGTCCGGGTCGGTCGACTCGTACGCCGCCGCCAGGACGGCCGTGCCCGCGACCCCGCCCGCGATCCCGCCCGCCCTCCCCGCGCCCGGTGCGCTCGCCCTGGTCGCCGTGGCGAGCGGCGTGGCACCGGCGGGCGGTACAGCACCGGTCGGTGGGACGGCGCCGGCGGGCGGTACGGCGCCGGTCGGCGGTGCGGTGGTGGTCGGCACGGCCGGCTTGGGCGCGACGACCGAGGAGCTCGGCACCGGCGGGCCGGCCGGGGGCGGGCAGGAGGCGACCTCCGGCCGCGACCCCGAGCAGCCGCTGAGCACCAGGGCCCCGGCCACCGCCACCCCCGCGAGCAGCAGCAGACGTCTCACGCCGCCCCTCCGTCTGCGTCGCTCCCGGCCGCGCCCAGGTGCCGCCGGACGAACTCGATCTCCAGTCGCAGCTGCTTGATCCGCTCCTCCACCACCAGCGAGCCGTGCCCGGCGTCGTAGCGGTACACCTCGTGCGGCTTGCCGAGCTGCTCCAGCCGCTCGACGTAGTTGTCGATCTGCCGGATCGGGCAGCGCGGGTCGTTGACCCCGGCGCTGATGTATACCGGCACCCGCACCTGCTCGACGTAGGTCAGCGGTGAGGAGGCGGTGAAACGCTCCGGCACCTCCTGCGGGGTGCCGCCGAAGAGCGTGCGGTCCAGCGACTTGAGCGCCTCCATCTCGTCGGCGTACGCGGTGTGGTAGTCCGCGACCGGCACGGCGGCGACACCGAGGGCCCAGCTGTCGGGCTGGACGCCGAGGCCGAGCAGGGTCAGGTAGCCGCCCCAGCTGCCGCCGGTGAGCACCAGCCGGGCCGGGTCGGCGAGGCCGCTGTCGACGGCCCAGGCGCGGACCGCCGCGATGTCCTCCAGCTCGATCAGGCCGACCCGCTCGTGCAGCGCGTCCGTCCAGGCCTGGCCGTAGCCGGTCGAACCGCGGTAGTTGACCCGGACCACCGCGAAGCCGTGGTCCAGCCAGGCGGCCGGACCGGCGGCGAAGGAGTCGCTGTCGTGGTGGGTCGGGCCGCCGTGGATCTCGAACACGGTCGGGTACGGGCCCGGGGCGGCCGTCGACGGCCGCTGCACCAGGGCGTGCACCCGCCCGCCGGGCCCGTCCACCCAGACGTCCTCGACCGGCACCGAACCGGGCGGCACCGCGCCGGGCGCCCGCAGCACGACCGTACCGGCGGTGGAACGGACGGCGGAGGGCTCGGCGGCGGAGGACCACAGGTACTCGACGGTGCCGTCCGGACGGGCGGTGGCGCCGCCGACGGTGCCGCGCGGGGTGTCCAGGCGGGTCAGCCGGCCGTCGGCGAGCCCGTACGAGAACAGCTCGCTGCGGGCCTCGTACTCGTGCTCCACCAGCAGCTCACCGGCGCCGGGGCGCCACTGCGCGGAGACGTCGCCGGGCAGTTCGCGGCCCTGCTCGTCGCGCAGCGGGAGAGCGGTCTCGGCGCCCGTGGCGACGTCCCAGATCATCGGCTCCCAGCGGCCGGTGCGCTGGTGGGCGACCAGCAGCCGGGTGTCGCCCTCGACCGGCGCGAAGCCCAGGCAGGCGACGCCGCGCGGCTCGTCCCGGCCGGTGACCTCGTCCAGCTCGGCGACGGTCTCGACACCGCCGTCCCCGGTGACGCGGACGACCCGGATCGCGGAGTGCATCGCGTCGCCGTGCTCGGTGTGGTCGATGGCGAGCAGGGTGCTGTCGTGGCTGAGGTCGCCGATGCCGCCGTACTCCTCGTGCCGGTAGATCTCGACCGGCTCGGCGCTGCCGGGGCGGCGCAGGTGCAGGGTGGTGCCGTCCTCGTCGGTGGAGCGGCCGACGACCACGGTGCCGTCGCGGCCGAGGGCCAGGCCGGCCGAGTAGGAAGCGGCGAGGCCGGGCACGGCCTCCTCGTCGGGGCCGCCCGCGAACGGCTGGCGGCGCCAGACGCCGAACTCGTCACCGTCGTGGTCGTCGAACCACCAGACCCAGTCGCCGTCGGGGGACAGCTCGGCGTCGGTGGTGCCGTTCGGACGGTCGGTCACCCGGCGGTGGGCGCCGGTGGCGCGGTCCCAGGCGTAGACCTCGTAGGTGCCGGTCGCGTTGGACACGTACAACGCCCGGTCGGGGGCGTCCTCGGCCCAGTCGGGCAGGGACACCCGGGCCGCCCTGAACCGCTGCTCCCACGCCGGTACGGCGCTCTTCTCCTCGCTCATCCGACCATCCAACCCGATCGGGGGGAGGGAAGGGAACGGGCGGGTGGGCTTCGGCCACCCGCCCCGCGTGCCGGGATCCCGCCACGGCCGCTCCGGGGCGTGCGGGGACCGGCCCCCGGGCGGCGTTCCCAGCCGCAGGAACCGGACCAGGCCCACGGGCACCGGCGCCAGCGACGCCAGGGCGAGGACGCTGCGGCCTACCGCGGCGGTCGGGCCGCCGGCGCCGCAGTGGACCAGGCCGATCAGCGCGATCCCGAGCGCCGGCCACCGGACACTGCCGTCCGCGGCGCCGTACGCGGTGAGGGCCAGTCCGGCGCCGAGGGGCGGGCGCGGTAGGGGCGGCCCGCCCCTCGGGCGGCGTGGCGGCCTGCGGCTCAGGTGCCCGGCACGCGGTTTGTGGCTCAGGCGCCCGGCACGCGGTCGAGGAAGCCGTACACCGCGCCGATCCGGCCGTCCGGGGTGGCCGCCAGCACGTCGAAGCCGATCACCACCGGCTCCGCGCCGGCCGGGCCCAGGTTCCAGGTGAAGCGGGCGATGTCGTGGTGGGCGTCGACCGGCCCGAGGGTGAACTCCAGCCCCGGGAACTGGGCCTGGGCGGCGCCGATCAGCGCGTCGACGGAGTCCCGGCCGGTGACGGCGGCCAGCGGGTCGGTGTAGCGGCCGTCCTCGGCCCACACCTCGTCGACCAGCTTGCGGCGGGCCGCCGGGTCGGTCTCGTTCCACACCGCGAGGTAGCGCTCGGCGAGCTGCTGGAGGGCGGCGGTGGTGATCTCGGTCATCGTCATCTCCCGTGTTCCGGTGGGTGGTTGGCCGGGCCGTTCCCGGTGCTCACCACGGTACGGACGGGCGGCGGGCGGCGAATCCGTCACGTATGGGCATGGGGGTACGTAGCCTCCGCCGGGGTGGGCGGGGGCGCGCGGCGGTGTGCCGGTACCGGTGTCGGTAGTGGCGTCGCTGCCGGTGTCGACGGCGGTGCGGGCCCGGGTGGGTAGGGTCGGGGCATGCTGTACGGGAGGGAAAGCGAACAGGCCGCCGTGGACGGCCTGTTGGACGCGGCGCGGGCCGGCCGCAGCGGGGTGCTGCTGTTCCGGGGCGAGGCCGGCATCGGCAAGACCGCGCTGCTGGACGACGCGGTGGCGCGGGCGGGGGAGTCGTTCCGGGTGATCCGGGCGGCCGGCGTCGAGTACGAGGCCGAGCTGCCGTACGCCGGGCTGAGCCTGCTGCTCGCACCCGGCCTGGACCGGCTGGACGCCCTGCCCGGGCCGCAACGGCGGGCGCTGGAGGCGGCGTTCGGGCTCTCCGACGAGGGCCGGCCGGGCGGCCGCGGGGTGGACGGCGTTCCGGTCGCCGATGGCCCGGCAGCCGATGGCTCGGTCGCCGGTGGCCCGGCCGCCGCTGAAGGGCGCGCCGACCGGCTGCTCGCCGGGCTCGCCACGCTCGGTCTGCTCGCCGACCTCGCCGCCGACCAGCCCCTGCTGTGCGTCATGGACGACGTGCAGTGGCTGGACCGGGCCTCACTGGACGCGCTGCTGCTGGCCGCCCGGCGCCTCCAGGCCGAGGGGGTGGCTCTGCTGCTCGCCGCCCGCGCCGGTGGTGGGCCCCGGGGCCCCCCCCGCGCCGGGGGGGGGGCGCGGGGGCGGGGATGGGTAGTGCACACCGCTGTAATACACGGACACGGAGTG
>NZ_JBIVVI010000676.1:0-5064 GCF_044757675.1 Kitasatospora sp. NPDC091257 | reverse complement strand
GGGCGACCGGGAAGAGGGAGGTGAACCAGCCGACCGTGCGGGACAGGTCGAGGCCGTCGAAGAGCCGGTCCTCGCGGCCGTGGCCCTCCAGGCCGACGGCGACGGTGCCGCGCCCGGTCCACTCGGCGAGCACCCGGCCGAGCGCGGTGAGCAGCACGTCGTCGATCCGGGTGCGGTAGACCCCGGGGACCTCGCGCAGCAGGGCGTCGGTGCGTTCGCGGTCCAGCCGGACGGTCACCTCGCGCAGGTCGGCGGCGGTGTTGCCGCCGTCGCCGTCCACCGGCAGCGGGGTGGCGCAGGCCCGGGCGGCGGCCGCCCAGTGGGCGCGCTGGTCGGCGAAGCCGCCGGCCGCGGTGTGCCCGGCCAGCCGGCGGGCCCACGCCCGGACGGAGCTGGTGCGGGCGGGCAGCCGCAGCGGGCGGCCCTCGACGGCCTGCCGGTAGGCGGTCTCCAGGTCCTCCAGCAGCACCCGCCAGGAGACGCCGTCGACCGCCAGGTGGTGGACGGCCAGCAGCAGCCGGTCGGGCCGGGCGCCGGCCGCGCCGGCCGACGCGGTGGCCGACGGGGCGGTGAACAGGCGGGCGGTGAGCAGCGGGCCGCCGTCCAGCCGGAAGGAGGCGTGGGCGGCCTCGGTCACCGCCGCTTCCGCGCCGTGGTCGTGGACCTCCAGCAGCTCGGGGGCGCTCTCCTCGGCGGGGGCGCAGTGCTGCTGCCAGGTGCCGTCCCCGGCACGGGTGAAGCGGGAGCGCAGCGCGTCGTGGTGGGCCCACAGGGCGGCGAGCGCGCGGCGCAGGGCCTGCGGGTCGACGGCCCCGGGGGCCTCCACCACGACGCACTGGTCGAAGTGCTCGGCGTGCGGCGGGTTCGGGTCGAGGAACCAGTGCTGGATCGGCGTCAGGCCGACCTCGCCGCTGACCGGTTCGGTCCCGGCGACGGTGACGGCGCTGCCGGCGGCCGCGGCCAGCGCGGCGACGGTGGGGTGGCGGAACAGGTCGCGCGGGGAGAGCGCGAGTCCGGCGGCGCGAGCCCGGGAGACGACCTGGATGCTCAGGATGGAGTCGCCGCCGAGCAGGAAGAAGTCGTCGTCCAGCCCGACCCGTTCGACCCCGAGCAGCTCGGCCCAGATCGCGGCGAGCAGCCGCTCGCGGTCGGTGCCGGGGGCGCGGTGGGGGCGGTCGCCGCCCGCCGACCGGTCGGGGGCGGGCAGCCGCCGGCGGTCCACCTTGCCGTTGGCGGTGAGCGGGAGTTCGGGCAGCGTGACGAAGGCCGCGGGCAGCATGTAGTCGGGGAGGTCGGCGGCCAGGTGGGCGCGCAGTTCGGCGGCGCCGGGCGGCTCGGCGCCCTCGGCCGGCACCAGGTGGGCGGCGAGGCTCTTGCGTCCGGCGTCCTGGTACAGCGAGACGACGGCCTCGGCGACGGCCGGGTGGGCGGTGAGCCGGGCCTCGATCTCGGCGGGTTCGATCCGGAAGCCGCGGATCTTGATCTGGTCGTCGGCGCGGCCGACGAAGTGCAGTTCGCCGTCCTCGCTCCACCGGACGGTGTCGCCGGTGCGGTACATCCGCTCGCCGGGCGGGCCGAAGGGGTCGGCGAGGTAGCGGGCGGCGGTCTCGCCGGGGCGGCCCGCGTAGCCGCGGGCGAGGCCGGCCCCGGCGATGTACAGCTCGCCGGTGACGCCGGGCGGCTGCGGCTGGAGCGCGCCGTCCAGGACGTACACCCGGGTGTTGTCCAGCGGCCGGCCGATGGGCAGGACGGCGGGCAGTTCGTCGCCGGCCCGGAAGGCCCGGCGGGTGGCGAAGGTGGTGGTCTCGGTGGGCCCGTAGCCGTCGACCACGGTGAGGCCGGGGCAGGCCGCCAGGACCTTGCGGACGACGGCGCCGGGCACCGCCTCGCCGCCGGTCCACACCTCGTGGGCGCCGCGCAGGCAGCCCGGGTCCTCCTGGGCGAGCAGCCGGAACAGGCCGGCGGTCAGCCACAGGCAGCGCACGCCCTGCTCGGTGACGGCGTGCCGGACGGCGGCGGCGTCCAGGTCCTGCGGCGGGGCGAGCACGGCGGTGCCGCCGCGCAGCAGCGGCACCCACAGTTCGTAGGTGGCGGCGTCGAAGGCGTGCGGGGAGTGCACCAGCACCCGGTCGTGGCCGGCGAAGGCGCGGTCCAGGGCGAGCGCGGCGACGTCCCGGCGGCGCACCGCGACGCCCTTGGGGGTGCCGGTGGAGCCGGAGGTGAACATCAGGTACTGGACGTTGTCGGGGTGGACGGCCGCCGGGGCCGGGGCCGGGGCCGCCGTCCGGTCGTCGGGAAGGTCCACCCGCAGCACCTGCCCGGCGGGGCGCAGCTCGGCGGCCGTGCCGGCCCGGTGGGCGTCGGTGAGCAGCAGGTCGGCACCGGCCTCGGCCAGCATCCGGTGCAGCCGCTCGCGCGGCGCCCGGCCGTCCAGCGGCACGTAGACCGCGCCGGTGCGCACCAGCGCCAGCTGGGTGACGACCAGCTCGACGGAGCGTTCCATCAGCACCCCGACCGGCTGCTCCACCCGGACCCCGTGCGCGGTCAGCCGTCCGGCCAGCTCGGCGGCGCGGGCGTCGAGTTCGCGGTAGGTCAGGCGCCGGTCGCCGGCCTCCAGGGCGACGGCCGCGGGGGTGCGGAGCACCTGCGCGGCGAACAGCTCGGCGATGTCGGCGGCGGGTTCCTCGACGGCGGTGGCGTTCCAGTCGGCCAGGACGCGCCGGCGTTCCTCCCCGGTCAACAGCGGCAGCCGGACGGGCGGGCGGTGGGCGCCCTCGGGCAGGGCGGTCAGGACGGCGGTGAGCTGTCCGGCCAGCCGCCGCACCGTGGACTCGTCGAACAGCCGCGGGTCGTAGCAGAGCCGCAGGGACAGCTCCGGGCCCGGGTAGGCCAGCAGGGTGAGCGGGTAGTTGGTGGTCTCGATCCCGTCCAGGTCGCGCAGCCGCAGGCCGTGGGCGTCGGCCGCGTCCTCGTCGACGGGGTAGTTCTCGAAGACCACCAGGCTGTCGAACAGGCCGGTCCGCTCGGGCAGTTCGGTGCCGGCCCGCATCCGGGTGAGCGGGACGAAGCCGTGCCGCCGGTCCTCGCTCTGCTCCCGCTGCAGGGTCCGGAGCCAGTCGACCAGGGTGCCGTCCGCGGGCACCGTGGTGCGGGCCGGCAGGGTGGTGATGAACAGGCCGGTCATGGTCTCGACGCCGGGCAGCTCGGGCGGCCGCCCGGAGGAGGTGGTGCCGAACACCACCTCGGCCCGCCCTGCCCGGCGGCCCAGCAGCACCGCCCAGGCGCCCTGGACCAGGGTGTTGAAGGTCAGCCCGGAGCCTCGGGCGAGGTCCTCCAGCGCCCTGGTCGCGGCGGCGGGCAGGGTGAACGGCACGGCCCGGGTGGACTCGGCGCGGTGGCTCTGCACCGGCTCGCGGTCGTAGGGCAGCGGTGTCGCCTCGGCGAGCCCGGCGAGGCGGGTGCGCCAGTGCCGTTCGGCCTCGGCGTGGTCGCGCTCGCCCAGCCAGGCCAGGTAGTCGCGGTAGGGCCGGCGCTCCGGCACGGTGCCGTACGGGACCTCGCCGTCCCGTCCCGGTCCGGCCAGGGCGGCGTGCGCCGCGAAGACGTCCGAGAGCACCTGGAACAGGCTCCAGCCGTCCAGGACCAGGTGGTGGAAGGACCAGAGCACCCGCACCCGGCCGTCCGGGAGCCGGATCAGCAGCAGCCGCTGGAGCGGGGCCCGCGCCAGGTCGAGGCCGCGGGCCCGGTCGCGGTCCAGCAGTTCGGCGAGCCGGTCGCGGCGCTCCTGCTCGGGCAGTTCGCGCCAGTCCAGGTGGGTGACCGGGACGGCCACCCGGCGGTGCACCACCAGCAGCGGCTCGGGCACCTCCTGCCAGCGGACGTGGGCGCGCAGCACCGCGGTGCGGTCGGTGACCCACTGCCAGGCGGCGGCGAGGCGGGCCGGGTCGGGCACGCCGTCCAGGACGAAGTCCAGCTGCTGGAAGTAGGCGCCGCTGTCCTCCTCGGCGAGGCCGTGGAAGAGCATGCCGGACTGGGTCGGGGTGAGCGGCAGCACGTCCTCCACCGCGCCCGGGTCGGCGCCGGTGATCCGGTCCACGGCCGCCTGGTCGAGCCGGGCCAGCGGGAAGTCCGACGGGGTGCGCCCGGCGGCACCGGGGCGGGCCGCGTGGCGGGCGAGGTCGGCCAGTTCCTCGGCGAAGCGCCGGGCCAGCGCCTCGACGGTCCCGCTCCGGTGGACGGCGGCGGAGTGGAACCAGGTGAACTCCAGCGCGTCGCCGTCGAGGCGGCCGACCACCTCCAGCGGGTGGGGGCGCTCCGTGCCCGGGTCGGCGTCCAGCTCCAGCGGCCGGAAGGTGCCGCGGAACAGCCCGTCCGGGTCGTCCGGCAGGGCGATGCGGCCCAGGTAGTTGAAGCCGATCCGGGCGGCCGGGACGTCCGGCGCCGTGCCGGGGCGCCCGAGGTAGCGCAGCGCCTCGAAGCCGAGGCCGCGCCGGGGGACGGCGCGCAGCTGTTCCTTGACCTGCTTGAGGACGGTGTCCCAGTCGGCTCCGGCGGGCACGGCCAGGGCGACGGGGTGGCGGGTGGTGAACCAGCCGACCGTACGCCCGAGGTCGAGCTCGGCGAACAGTTCCTCGCGCCCGTGGCCCTCGACGTCCACCACGACCCGCTCCAGCCCGCTCGCCCCGCACAGCGCCCGGCCGAGCGCGCTCAACAGCACGTCGTTGGCCTGGGTGCGGTAGGTATCGGGCAGGGTGCGCAGCAGGGCGGCGGTGTCGGCGGGGCTCAGCCGGACGGTGACGGAGCGTTCGGTGGCGTAGGTGTCGGGGCCGTCGAGCTCGGCGGGGAACGGTTCGTCGGGCTGCCCGGGCACGGCCCGCGCCCAGTACTCCGTCTCGTCCTCGAAGCCGCCCGCGGCGGCGAAGGCGTTCAGCCGCTCGGCCCACTGCCGCAGCGGCGAGGACGTGCCCGGCAGGGCGGCCACCCCGTCCCGGCCCTCGCGGCGGCCCGGTGCAGCGCCGCCTGTTCGGCAGCGCGCCGCGCCTGGTCCTCGCCGTCGGGAACGCC
>NZ_JBIVVI010000675.1:0-5065 GCF_044757675.1 Kitasatospora sp. NPDC091257 | reverse complement strand
GTCCTGATCGGGTAGCCGTTGAGGTCGCCGCCCTCGTCGACGGCCCGCCGGGCGTCGGCGAGCTTGCCGAGCCGGGTGTAGCTGTCCAGGGTGATCGTGCCGACCGTGGTGGCGTTGGCCCCCTTGACGGCGATCAGCCCGTCCCGCATGGCCCGCGGGTCGCCGAAGCCCATGCGGGGCTGCACCACCAGGTTGCCCTGTTCGTGCGACCGTCCGACGAAGTCCGCGAACGCGTTGACCGGCCCGTCGTTCATGGGGTCGGGGCGGCGCGGAGCTCCTCCAGGACGCGGCCGGCCCGCCTCGCCTTCTCGGCGCTGAGGGCGGCGACGTACCTCTCGAACTCCGGTAGTCCGGACGACTCGTGGAAGACCGCGGAGAAGCCCGCGGACAGCAGGCGGCGCGTCATCTCGCCGCCGGCGGCCCCGCCCGCACCGGCCCGCAGCTGCTTGCCGGTGCCGAGCTTCCCGCCGATGACGATCGGTGTGTCGGCGAGCTCCGGGTCGGCGCGCAGCGCCGCGACGGCGGACAGTCCGTCGCTCTCGCCGTGGCCGTTGACGCTGCTGAGCACGATGAGGTCGGGGGCGCCGCGCCGGCACTCCGCCGCCAGTTCCCCGCCCGGCAGGCACGGGCCGAGGTTCTGCACCCGGTGCCCCCAGTCCTCCAGCTGGAGCTGGAGGAAGACCAGGTTCCAGGTGTGCGAGTCCGACTCGGTGCCGCTGACGATCACGTCCAGCGTGGCGTCCGTTCTCATCGTCGGCTCCTCTCGCGGGGATCGAGGGCGGCGATCCTGGAGGGCAGGGTCCGCCAGACCTCCGGGGTGTAGAAGTGGCCGCCGGGGAGGACGTCGTGGCGGTACTCGCCCAGCGCCAGCGTGCGCCACTGCTCGCCCGCGTTCGCCTCGATGACGTCGTCGTCGGCGCCCGACAGCATCTGCACCGGCATGCTGACGGTGGCGCCCTCGGTGTAGCGGAAGGTGTCCCGCACCCGGATGTCGGCGCGCATCAGTTCGACGCTCATCTCCTGGAGTTCGGGGTCCTCCAGGACGTGTGCCGGCATCAGGCCGTGGGTCTTCATCCAGAGCAGCAGACCGTCGTCGTCGTCCTGCTGGGACGGGAACATGTCCCGGGGCGTGAGCCCGCGGGCCGGCGCGTTGGCCGAGGAGACGACCAGGTTCCGCGGCAGCGGCCCGCCGCCGCTCTCGATCCGCGCGGCGACGTCGAACGCCATCCAGCCGCCCATGCTGTGCCCGAAGAGCACGTAGGGGCCGTCGACGGCGGACAGCACCGCCGCGGTGGCGTCCTGGGCCAGCTCCTCCCAGTCGGTGGCGAAGTCCTCCAGGAACCTGCCCTCCCGGCCCGGGTAGCAGATCGCCGACAGGGCGATGTCGTCCGGCACGGCGTCGCCCCACAGGTGGTAGGAGGCCGTGCCGCCCCCGCAGAAGCCCAGGCAGATCAGCGTCAGGGCGGCGTCCTTGGGGCGCCGGATGCTGATGACGGTGGTGTCCTGTGCGGTGTTCACTTGCCCTCCGTCCGACGGGACGCCACGAACTCCGCCAGCGACCGCAGTTCGGGGTGCTGGTAGACCTCCTTCGTGGACACGGTGATGCCGAACTGCTTCTTCAGCCGGCCGATGACGCGCAGCGCGATGAGCGAATGGCCGCCCAGCGAGAAGAAGTTGTCGGTGGGGCTGATCCGCTGGCGGCCGAGCACCTCGGCCCACACGCCGGCGATCAGGGTCTCGAACTCGCCCTGCGGCTCGTCCCCCGGCTCCTGTTCGTCGGCCCACAGGGCCTCGTCCACGGCGGGCAGGGCCCGGTGGTCCACTTTGCCGTTCACGCTCAGCGGCATGGTGTCGAGCGTGACGAACGCCGAGGGGACCATGAACGACGGCAGCACGCCGCCGAGGTGCTCCTGGAGTTCCCGGGCGCGCGGGACGCTCCCGCCCTCCGGGACGACGTAGCCGACCAGTTGGTCGCCGGCGGTCTCGGTGGCGTGCAGGACGACGGCGGCGGTCCTGACCTCCGGGTGCGCGGCGAGCGCCGCCTCGATCTCGCCGAGTTCCACCCGGTAGCCGCGGATCTTGATCTGCCGGTCGACCCGGCCCAGGTAGTCGATGGTGCCGTCGGGGCGCAGCCGCACCCGGTCGCCCGTGCGGTACATCCGGCGGCCGGTACCGGCCGGGTCGGCGACGAAGCGCTGAGCGGTCAGCGCGGGCCGGCCGACGTAGCCGATGGTCACGGAGGGCCCGGCCAGGTAGAGCTCGCCCGGCTCGCCGGCGGCCGCGGGGCGCAGCCCTTCGTCGAGCACGTGGGCGGTGAACCCGGGCAGCGCGCGGCCGATGTGCGGGCCCGCGCCGGTGATCCAGGCCGCGGTGGCGTCCACGGTGCACTCGGTGGGGCCGTACAGGTTGATCGCCTCGACCGTCCCGGCGTCGCGGGCTTCGCCCAGCTCGCGCCAGACCTCCGCCGGTACCGGCTCGCCGCCCATGAACAGCCGCAGGACGCGGCCGTCGGCGGTGGGGGCGAGGAGGGCCTCGCGCAGCACCTCCCAGTGCGAGGGCGTCAGGTCCAGGTCGTCGACGGCGTGCTCGTCCAGCAGGGCGCGCAGCACGGCCGGGTCGGTGCGCTCGTTCTCGCCGATCACCACGATGCTGTCGCCCCGGCAGATCCGGGCCCACTGCTGGACGGAGGCGTCGAAGGAGATGCTCGCGTTCCAGGCCACCGTGCGCGGCCGGTCGGCGTAGAAGCCCGCCTCTTCGAGGTCGGCGGCGAGCGCGGCCACGCCGCCCCGGGTGGCCTCCACGCCCTTCGGCGTTCCGGTCGAGCCGGAGGTGTAGATCACGTACGCCGGGTCCGCCGGGGAGGTCTCGGCCGCCGGCGCGTCCGGAGTCGCGGTCGGCGCGGCGAGGGCGTCGGCGAGGGTGATGACGTCGACGCCGGTGGGCCACGTCGGCCCGTTGCCGGGCTCCGCCAGGACGGTCCGCAGGTCGGCGCCGGCCACCATGTGGGCGAGGCGGTCCTGCGGGTAGGCGGGGTCCAGCGGCACGTAGGCGGCGCCGACGTGCCACACGGCGAGCAGGGCGACGACGAGGTCCGCGCCGCGGTGCATGCTGACGCCCACCCGGGCGCCGCGTCCGAGGCCGCGCTCGGCCAGCTGTGCGGCCAACCGGCGTACGTCGTGGTCGAGTTCGGCGAAGGTCAGGGTGCGGTCGGTCCCGCGCACGGCCAGCCGGTCCGGGGTGGACGCGACGGCCCGCCGGAACCGGACGATCGGGTCGACCGTCACGGTCGGGGCCGCCGGGGCCAGGGGCTCCTCGGTGATGCTCACGCGGCACCGCCGTTGCCCGCCGCGGCCGGCACGGTGGGCCGGCACTCGTCGAGGTCGACCGGGTTGCCCATGGCGACGACGATCTTGCGGTCGCCCCGGAACGGGTCGCGGCCATGGGCCGTGAGCACGTTGTCGACGAGCATGACGTCACCGGGCTGCCAGGTCTGACGCACCGTCGCCTCGGCGTAGGCGGTATTGATGATGTCGAGCTCGTCCCGGGTCAGGGGCTTCCCGTCGGCCACTCCGGTTTCGAACGGCAGGCCGTCCGCGCCGAATTCGTCCACGAGCGTCTCGCGGAGCTCCTCGTCCAATGACCAGGAATTCCAGAAGGCCATGTGATTGAACCAGACCTCCTCGTCGGTCGCCGGGTGCCGGATGATTCCGGGCCGCCGTTGCGCGGTCCTCAGATTCCCCTCGTCGTCCCAGTGGCAGGAGATCAGGTTCTCCGAGCAGTACTGCTCGACGTCCTCCCGGCGCTCGGTCGCGAATGCCTTCTCCCAGCTCACGGAGATGTGCTCGGAGTAACTCCGGTGCAGGGTCCAGCCGTTGGCGCGGATCCGCTCGACGAGCGGGGCGGGCAGTTTCCGCAGCACCTCCCGGCAGTCCGCGACCGGCGTCGCCCCGCCCTCCTCCGGGGCGATCAGGCAGGCGAACATCAGCAGCCCGGGGAACGTGAGGGTGTAGCTGTTCTCGTTGTGCATCCGGATCGACTGGGCCGGCGGCAGATCGGTGGACGAGTAGACGTCGTTGCCGAAGCTGCTGCGCGGCGTCGCCTTCTCCCGGTAGGGCGTCCGCTGCGGGACGAGGACGTCCCGCACGAGTGCGAAGTCCTCGACGGAGGCGACCGGAAGCCCGCGCAGGTACAGCGCGCCGTACCTTTGAAGCGCGGTACGGATGTCGGGCAGGAGCGCGTTCAGCCACGCGCAGGCCTCGTCGGTACCTTCGAATCGAGGGACGACGAGGGTGGCCGGCTTGCCCTTCTCAAGGGTCCAGTCCAGCTCTTGTGGCGCAGTTCTTGCAGAAGACATGACTCGATGCACCTTCCTCATGACGGAGCGCGACGGCATGGTGCCGCGGTCGCCCCAGGGCAGTTGGATCGCGATCAGAACCTCTGAACCGAGAACACGGTCATCGACCCCGCGGGGTCGTCGTGCCGGGTCGCCGGGACATGCGTGCGGCCCGAATCCGGGGCCGGCCACTGAAGGGTTCGGCAGGGCGGCGACTTCCGCTGCCGGCGGCGAATGGGCAGCACAAGAGCCCGGCTTTCCGACGCCTGTTCACGCGTCGACGAGCCGCTATCGCCGGGCCGTCACACCATCGGCCGCACCTGCGGGCCACCGGTACCGCGTCTCCGACCGGAGAACGGCGGGATGCCGTCCGGCACTCCCGCACACCGATCCATCCCCCCCTCCCGAGTGCTCACCTTCGGGTACGCGGAATTCGCGTCCCCGGCGTCGTTCCCCCGAGTTCGCCGAGGCGGGTGTACTGATACCCATCGCCTCCGCCTTGACCGTGCGCGGCCAATCAGATCACATCAACGCGCCGTCATGGAAGAAGTCGTGGAGGCAAGTTCGCAGCTTTCATACGGCATTCACGTCACCGACGGTGACGAATCCACCACCGTTTCAGGTGATTCCGGTGCTGGGGGCGGCCGTCGCCCATACGGCAACACCGGCAACACCGGCACCAGGCGCCGGCCGGCCGGATCCCCGGGCGGGCGCGCTCAGGCCCGGCCGAGG
>NZ_JBIVVI010000674.1:0-5071 GCF_044757675.1 Kitasatospora sp. NPDC091257 | reverse complement strand
CACGCTGTTGAGTTCTCAAGGAACGGACGCTTCCTTCGGACCGCCTTCCAGCGGACCCTCCGGGCTTCGTTCTTTCGTGTTTCCAGCTTATCAGACACTTTCCGCTCCGTTTTCCGGAGTTTCATTCATCCGATTCGCTTTCGCCTTTCGGCGCTCCCGAACTCTATCAGAGCTTTTCGGTCCGTTTTCCCCGGTCATTCTCGAATTCAGATTCGAGCTCGTTCCGAGGGGCCGTCCCGTGGGGCAACTCGGAGAACACTACTCCCCTCCGGGTCGGAGGCCAAATACTCAGACCCCCGGGCTCGGCCGGGTGACCCGCTCGGCGACCGCAACCGTGGCGCGTCGCGGCAGGAGCGGGGACGGCTTCCGCGAGCGGGCCTTCGCCGTCGCCCGCGCGTACGTCGACTTCGCCGCCGACCACGGCGCAGTACTGGAGCTGGCCTTCGCCCGCAAGCACGACCCCGCCGTGACGGACGGACTGGAGCTCGCCTGGCAGCCGCTGAAGGACGACCTCCGCGCGCTCATCTCCCTCGGCCAGACCCAGGGGCTGATCCGGGCCGGCGATGCCGACCGGATCGGCGCCATCCTCTTCACCGCCGTCCACGGCGTGGCCGCCCAGACCGCGAGCGGTCGGCTCTCCGGCCCGGCCCTGGACGAGGTCTTCGACGACCTGCTCACCCACCTGCTCCGCGGCCTGGCGCCGGGCGCCGACGACGAACCGCTGGCCGAGCCCGCCGCCCCGACCTGCTGACCGCCGCCAGCGGCTGCCACCCCGCCAAAGAGCGGCCGGCCCGCCGAAAGGCAGCCGACCGCACCCGGCCTGCGCCGGGTGCGGTCGGGCCGGGTCGTCTCCTACTTGAACAGGCGGTCGCCGCTGGTGGCCATGCGGTGGGTGCCGCTGTGGCGGTTCACCCAGTCCCGGACCAGGTTGACGGCGTTGGCGCACTGCCAGCTGTTGTCGTACTCCCGCACGCCGGTGAAGGCGCCGTAGCCGGCGATGATGCCGTCCACCTGCGCGTCGCCCAGCAGCTTGTCGACGTACCAGGGGTCGTTGTAGGTGGTCGTCCAGGAGAGGGTGGCCGCGAGTCGTCCGGCGGCCCGGTCGGCGGCTCCCTTCTTCAGTTCCGCGCAGGTGTTGTAGGTGGCCTCCGTGCAGTTGCCGAAGCCCTTGGTGATGTCGCTGTCGCCGTAGTCCATCGCCCGGCGGCCGGCCGGGAATCCGGTGCCGGACTTGGCGAAGGCGCTCTGCACCTGATCCCGGGTGCCGGTCGTGGTGATGCCCTCCAGCGGGCCGAGCCTGCCCTCCAGGCTCTTCCAGCCCCGGCCGCCGACGTCCGGGGTGCTGCCGCCGTGGTACTCGTAGAAGCCGTAGAGCACCTGGATGCCGGCGGCCGTCAGCCGCTGGGCCTTGTCGCGCAGTCCGGCGACGCTGCAGGTGCGGTTGGGCTCCTCGCCGCAGTAGTTGGGGTCCTTGATGTCCAGCCAGACCAGCGACAGCCGGCGTCCCGCGTTGGCGTTGGAGACGATGCGGTCGAGCATGCTGTCGAAGCTGGGGCCGAGCCGGTTCTCGCCGGCCGAGGAACAGTCGTGGTAGGCGCGCCACTCGTTCGGGTTCCACCAGGCGCAGACGTCGATCTCGATGGCGTTGGCGCCGTGGTTGATCGCGGCGTCCACGCCGTCCAGGGTGTCGACCCGGTGCGCGATGGCGTAGATCGGGTGACGCTGGTCGGCGGCGGCCGCCGCCGGGGTGGTGCCGAGCGCGGTGGCACCGAGGATCCCGCACAGTGCCGCCGCCAGTGCCGGGAGGGTTCGCGAGCGGGCGCCGTGCCTGGGGTGAGTGGTCAAGGGGAACACTCCTTCTTGTTGGCGTACTGACAAGACGATCCCACCAACTGCGCCTCGGCGTACGGCAAACGGGCCATGAACGACATCCGGGGGACTCGGCCGGGGACGCCGGAACGGTCGTCCGCCAGACCTGCTGGGCGTGGTGGCTCTGCACCGAGCCGGCCAGGTTCGCCTCCAGGCCGTGGGCGTGGCACAGCTCCACCCCGGCGCGTCCGCGTGCTCGGCGAGGTCGAACGCCCCCGGCGTGGACGGCGCGCACGGGTCGTACTCCCGCAGGCCCACCAGGGCGCGCCGCACCTGCGGCAGCGTCTTGCGGGCGTCCCACAGGTCGAGGTCCTGGGCGAACAGTACGGACATCACCCGGGTGTGCGACAACTGCTCGCTCCGGCGCGGCGTCGCCGTGATCTCGCCGAGCACCTCGGCCAGTTCACCGGTCCGCATGCCGTCCAGGCCGACCGTGACGATCCCGCAGGGATGGACCCGGGTGCCCGTCGCCAGGGCGACTCCGAGGGCGGCCTGCGCCGCCTTGCCGACCTGCTCGTACGCCGGCTTGGGCAGGGCCCGGCCGTCCGCCCGCCCGCGCCCGGAAGCGGCGGGCGGGCCCCGAGTCAGCGCCTCGGGCCGACAGCGGCGTACAGCGCGCCGCCGGTCACCAGCAGCACCACCGCGGTCCAGGTGGACGCCTCCGTGCCGGGGGGAAAGGTCATCCAACCGAAGGCCTTCCCCACGGTGGTGGGCGGCAGCGGCGGGACGAGGACGGCGAACGCCAGCCAGCCGGTCGGCAGGACCCAGGCCAGGTGCGCCCCGCAGAGCACCGCCCCGAGCGCGGCCAGGCCGACCAGGCCCGCGCTGTCCCGGACGACGACCTCGGTGGGGACGAACGTCGGACCCACCGCCTGGACCGCCAGCAGCGCCGCACCGGCGACCGCGCCGATCAGCACCGTGTGCGCGGCCCGGCGGGGCGCCCACCGGATCGCGGCGGTCCGGTCCAGTGCGAGGTCCTGCCCGCCGAGCCCGACGGAACCGGCCGCCACGCCCGCGGTGAGCACGTAGAACGCGGTCGGGTCCATCGCATCCGTCGCGCCCGTACCGTAGCCCCGGGTGAGGGCCCACACCGCCAGCGCGACGAGCACGACCGCGGCGGCCGAGGCGGGCACCTGCCGTGAACGCGCGTACAGCATCAGCCACCTCATCACGACACACCCCCCACCGGCACCTCGCGGAGCCTTGCCGTGCAGGAGAGGGCGGCGGTGCGCAGCTCGGCGATCCGCGAGCGCTGCTCGGCGGGCGCCAGCCCCTTCAGCTCCTGCCAGAGGGCGTCGGCGTCCGCCCATGCCCTGCGCGAGAACACGTCGGTGGCCTGCTCCACCATCGGTCGGAGGGCGGGGTCACCGAGGGCCCAGCTCACGACGACGCTCTGGAGGGCGACGTCGTCCTGTGACCCGCCCTCCCGGGAGGTGCGGGCGTGGCAGCTCGGTGCCAGTCCCTGGGCGACCAGCGCGCGGGTCAGGTCGTTGCCGGTCGCGTCGATGAACAGCTGATCGTCGAAGTCGACCAGCACCGCGTCGGCGGGGAGCGAGCGGGGATCGCCGAGCGCGCGCAGCGCGGTGTCCTCCCGTACCGAGGTCGGTGCCTTGTCGCCCAGGGACTCGTGCAGCACGCGCAGCGCCTCCCGGCCGCGCGGCGCGAGCTCGGCCAGGTGCGAGCGGCTGGCCTGGGTCACGCACACCGGTCCGTCGCACACCATGGCCGCGGCGGCCTTGTCGACGACGTAGCTGTCGCGCGCGGCGGCCGGCAGGACCAGCAGGGCCACGGCGGCGCCGGCCAGGGCGGGGGTCACCGCGAGCAGCCGGGCCCGGCGGGTGGCGGCCGCCAGCAGCGCGAGGCCGGTGGCGAGCAGGCCGAGCAGCCAGACCGTCTGGCCGAGGTGGACGGAGTCGGAGAGGGTCAGCAGCATCTGCCGCGGGTCCGCGGTCACCGGGGACAGCAGGCCGATCCGGTTCGACGTCCTGCTCTCCGGCACCTCCCCTTCGATCCGTATGCGCAGCATGCCCGTCACCGCGAGGCAGGCCACCACCAGGGCGGGCGGGGTGAGGACGGAGGGCAGCGTCCGCGCGACGCCCATGGCGAACACGGCGGCCGCGACGAGGCCCAGGACCGCCACCAGCGAGATCGGCAGCCAGCCGAGGCCCATGTAGGTGGTCGGGCCGAACGCCACCTGCGCTCCGCCCACGACGACGAGGAGGCCGAAGCCCACCGCCAGCGCGAGCGCGATCGCACCCGCCGGCAGCGCCGCACGGCGCCAGGCCGGCAGCGGCGTGGTCGTCAGCAGTTCGGTCATCCGCGAGCGGGGTTCACGCAGCCCGTACACCGCCCCGATGCCGACCACGAGCGGCAGCCAGAAGGCCAGCAGGGAACGGGTCCACATGGCCATGGTGGTCCACTGGGCCGTCCACCCCGCGGTGCCCCTCGACCAGATTCCGTCGTACAGGAGGAAGACCGCCAGGCTGCCGCCCAGGACGACGGCTCCGGCCCACGGGGCGGCCGAGCGCTTCAGCTCGGTTCGCAGTACACGTCGGTTCACCAGGCGCTCCCCTGCTGTCCGGAGGTGCGGAGCAGCGCCGAGTAGCCGCGCTCCAGGGGGCTGTCGCCGGGGTGCTCGGTGCTGCCCGCGGCGGCCAGTTCGTCCGGCGTGCCCTGGAAGACGAGGCGGCCGTCGGCGAACAGGACCACGTCGGAGCAGGCCGCCGCGACGTCCTCGACGAGGTGGGTGGAGACGACCACGCAGGTGTCGCGGCCCAGGTCGTGCAGCAGCTCGCGGAAGCGCAGCCGCTGTGCCGGGTCGAGGCCGGCCGTGGGCTCGTCCAGCAGCAGCACCGTCGGGGAGTTGACGATGGCCTGGGCGATGCCGGCCCGCCGCACCATGCCGCCGGACAGGGTCTTCATCCGGTGGTCGGCGCGGTCGGCCAGGCCCACCCGTTCCACGGCGCGCTGGACGGCCTCGGGGACGTCCTTCTTCGGGACCTCCTTCAACCAGGCCATGTACTCGACGAACTCGCGCACCGTGAAGCGCTTGTAGTAGCCGAAGTCCTGCGGGAGGTAGCCGATGCGGCGGCGCAGGGCCCGGTGGTCGCCCGCCTTGCCCAGGGAGGTGCCGAGCATCTCCAGTTCGCCCTCGGTGGGGCGCAGCACCGTGGCCAGGGTCCGGATCAGGGTGGTCTTCCCC
>NZ_JBIVVI010000673.1:0-5072 GCF_044757675.1 Kitasatospora sp. NPDC091257 | reverse complement strand
CGGGGGGCGCCGCCCCGCCGGGCCCGCCCGCCGACGCCCCACCGGCACCGCCACCCGGCCGCCGCCCGCCCAGCACCAGCACCCGCCGGCGCTCCCGCGGGGACCACCCCGCCGCAGCGCCCAGCACCTCGCGCACCGACTTCCGTACCGCAGCCATGGCTCCTCCTTCTCGCCCTCCGACACCGGATCGCGCCGACCACCCCGACCGGGAGCGGCCGACGCCGAGGAACATACACAGAGCCACTGACAATCCACCCGGAGTGATCGAACGGGCTCGGCGCCACCCCGCCCCGCCCACCGCCGCACGGCCCCGGGGCTCCGGGGCTCCGGGGCTCCGGACGCAAGGGGTGCCAGGGGTGCCAGAGGCCAGTGGTTCCACCGGGTCGGGCGGGATTGTCAGTGCTGCGGGTTAGGGTCGGGAACCATGCGACTGCTGCATACCTCCGACTGGCATCTCGGGCGCTCGTTCCACCGGGAGAGCCTGCACGACGCCCAGCGCGCCTTCCTGGACCACCTGGTGGAGGTGGTCCGGTCCGAGGGCGTGGACGCCGTGCTGGTCGCCGGGGACGTGTACGACCGGGCGCTGCCCGGGCTGGAAGCGGTCGCGCTGTTCGACGACGTGCTGCACCGGCTGGCGGACCTCGGGGTGCCGACGGTCTTCATCAGCGGCAACCACGACTCGGCCCGCCGCCTCGGCGTCGGGGCGGGGCTGATCGGCCGGGCCGGCATCCACCTGCGGACCGACCCGGGCGAGTGCGCCGAGCCCGTCCTGCTGGCGGACGAGCACGGCCCGGTGGCGGTGTACGGGCTGCCGTACCTGGAGCCGACCCTGGTGCGCGAGCGGTTCGGGCTGACGAAGGGCGGGCACGCGGCGGTGCTCGGGGCGGCGATGGACCGGGTCCGGGAGGACCTCGCGGCACGCCCGGCCGGCACCCGGGCGGTGGTGCTGGCGCACGCCTTCGTCACCGGCGGCGCGCCGAGCGACAGCGAGCGGGACATCGCGGTCGGCGGCGTCGCCTCCGTTCCCGCGTCGGTCTTCGACGGCGTGCACTACGCCGCGCTCGGCCACCTGCACGGCTGCCAGACGCTCGCCCCGCACCTGCGCTACAGCGGCTCCCCGCTCGCCTACTCCTTCTCCGAGGTGCACCAGCGCAAGACCATGTGGCTGGTCGACCTGGCCGCCGACGGCTCGGTGACGGCCGACCGCGTTCCCTGTCCCGAGCCGCGCCGCCTGGCGACACTGCGCGACACCCTCGACGCGCTGCTCACCGACGAGCGGTACGCCGAGCACGAGCAGTCCTGGGTGCAGGCCACGCTCACCGACGCGGCGCGGCCGAGCGAGCCGATGGAGCGGCTGCGCCGCCGTTTCCCGCACACCCTCCAACTGCTGTTCGACCCCGAGCGGAGCGAGGCCGAGCCCTCGCAGTCGTACGCGGCGCGGGTCAGCGGCCGCGCGGACCTGGAGATCGCGGAGGGCTTCCTGCGGCACGTCCGCCCCGGCGCCGAGCCGGAGCCGGACGAACTCGGCTGGCTGCGGGAGGGCTTCGAGCGCGTCCGGGAGACCACGGACCGGAAGGCGGACCTGCCCCGATGAGGCTGCACCGGCTCACCGTCACCGCCTTCGGCCCCTTCGCGGGCAGCGAGACGGTGGACTTCGACGCGCTCGCCGCCGGCGGGCTGTTCCTGCTGCGCGGCGCGACGGGCGCGGGCAAGACCAGCGTGCTGGACGCGGTCTGCTTCGCCCTGTACGGCGAGACGCCGGGCGCGCGCCGGGCCAACCGGCTACGCAGCGACCACGCCGACCCGAAGCGGCTGACCTCGGTGGAGCTGGAGCTGACCCTCGGCGGGCGGCGGCTGCAGGTCACCCGGCTGCCCGAGCAGCGCCGGCCGAAGAAGGTCGGGAGCGGCACCACCGTCGAGCGGGCACAGACCCTGCTGCGCGAGTGGGTCCTCGACACGGGCGACGGCACGCCCGGCTGGCGCGGGATCAGCAAGTCGCACCAGGAGGCCGGGGAGGAGATCCACCGGCTGATCGGCATGAACCGGGAGCAGTTCTGCCAGGTGGTGCTGCTGCCGCAGGGCGACTTCGCCCGCTTCCTCAAGGCCGATTCGGAGGAGCGCGGCAAACTGCTGCGGCGACTGTTCGACACCGAGCGGTTCCAGCACGTGGAGGCCTGGCTGGCCGAGCAGCGCCGCGGCCAGGAGGCCGCCGTCCAGGCCGGCCGGCGCCGGCTTCGGGACCTCGCCAGCAAGGCCGAGCAGGCGGCCGGTCCGGGCGCCGAACCCGCCGCGGGCTGGGTGCCGGCCGAGGACGACGACGGTCTGGCCGCGGGGGTGCTCGGCTGGGCGGCGGTCCTGCGCAGCGGCGCGGCCGAGCAGCTCACCGTCACCGAGGCCGCCCTCGCGGGCGCCGGGGCCGCCCAGCGCGCCGCCCAGGAGCGCCGCGAGGCCGCCGAGGAGCTGGCCGGTCGCCAGCGCCGGCACCGCGAGGCGCTGGACCGGGCCGAGCGGCTGGCCGGTTTCGAGCCCGCAGCGACGGCGGACCGGCGGCGGCTCGCCGCCGCGCAGGAGGCCGTCGGGGTGGAGTCCGCCCTGCGACTGCGGGAGAGCGCGGCCGAGGCACTCGGGCGCGCGCGGCAGCTGGAGCGCCGGCACCGCGAGCTGCTGGCCGGATCCGGTGCCGGGGGCCGGGATCTCGCCGGGGCCGACACGGCCGGGCTGGCCGAGGCCGAGCTGCGACTGCGGGCCGAGGTGGTCCGGCTGGAGGCGGCCCGGGCGGAGGAGCGGCGCTGCGCCGAACTCGCCCACGAGCATGGCTCCCTGGCACAGGACCGGCGAGCCGCCGAGGAACTGGCCGAGGAGGCCGAGGACTGGCTCGCCGAGTTCGAGGGCGAACTGGGCCGTCTGGAGCAGCAGCACGCCGAGGCCCGGTCGGCGACCGCCCGGGTCGAGCAACTGGACGGGCAGCGCACCGAGTTGACCGGACGCCTCGGTGCGGCGCGGGAGCGCGACGGCCTGCGCGCCGAGATCGCCGCGGCCGAGCCCCGGGCGGTCGCGCTGCGCACCGCCGCGCTGGACGCCCGGGAGCACAGCCTGGACCTGCGGGACCGCCGGCTGAGCGGCATGGCCGCCGAGCTGGCCGAGCAGCTGCGCACGGGAGAGGCCTGCCGGGTCTGCGGCTCGCCGGAGCACCCGGCGCCCGCCGAGGCCGCGCCCGGCGGCCGGGTCGGCGCCGAGGACGAGGAGCGGGCGCGCCGGGCCCAGGCCGACGCCGAGCGGGTCTGGACGGAGGCCGACCAGGCGCTCACCGCACTGCGGGTCCGCGAGGCCACCGCCGCCGGCGCGGCCGGGCCGGACACGACGGAGGCGCTAGCGCAGGCCCTGGCCGGGCTGGAGGACCAGCATCGCGGGGCACGGCACGCGGCGGAGGCGCTCGGCCGGGTCGAGCAGGAGATCGCCCGGCTGTCGCGGGACCGCACCCACCGGGTCGACGAGCTGCAGGAGGCCAAGGAGCGCGCCGCCGTCCTCTCCGACCGGCTGCTGGCGCTCGGCACCGAGCAGCAGACGCTGACCGCCCGGGTGGCGGCCGCCCGGGGCGACGCGCCCTCGGTCGCCGACCGGGCCGCGGCCCTCACCCGGCTCACCGAGGCGGTCGCCGCGGCGGCGAACTCCGCCCGGGCCCGGACGGAGGCGGCGGCCCGGCTCGACGAGGCCGAGGACGAACTGGGCAAGGCCGCCGCCGCGGCGGGCTTCCCCGACCCGGCGGCGGCCCTGTCGGTGCTGCTGCCGCGCGAGGAGCGCGAGCGGCTGGAGGCCCGGCTGGAGCGGCACCGCGCGGAGACCGCCGCCGTCCGCCGCGAGCTGGGGCTGCCGGAACTGGCCGAGGCCGCGGGCCGTCCGCCGGTGGACCTGCCCGCCGTCGCGGCCGAGCTCGGCGCCGCCACCGACCGGCTCGGCCGCTCGCACGCCGCCCATGCGGCGGCCCGCGAGCGCTGCGGGGCGCTGGCCGCGATCGGGCGGCAGCTGACCGGGCTCGCCGCCGAACTGGCCCCCGCGCTGGACCGGTACGGGCGGATCACCCGGCTCGCCGCACTCACGGCCGGTACCGCCGCCGACAACCGGCTGCGGATGCGCCTGGAGTCGTACGTCCTGGCGGCCCGGCTGGAGCAGGTCGCGGCGGCGGCCAGCGACCGGCTGGTCCGGATGTCCGGCGGGCGCTACACCCTGGTGCACAGCGACGACCGGGGCAGCGGCACCAAGCGCTCGGGCCTGGCCCTGCGGGTGGTCGACGCGTGGACGGGCACCGAGCGGGACACCGCGACCCTCTCCGGCGGCGAGAGCTTCTTCGCCTCGCTCTCCCTCGCGCTGGGACTGGCCGACGTGGTCACCGACGAGGCCGGCGGTATGCCGCTGGACACCCTCTTCATCGACGAGGGCTTCGGCACCCTCGACGAGCAGGCCCTGGAGGAGGTCATGGACGTCCTGGACGGTCTGCGCGAGCGGGACCGTGCGGTCGGCATCGTCAGCCACGTCGCCGACCTGCGCAGCCGCATCCCCGCCCAGCTGCTGGTCCGCAAGGGGCGGCACGGCTCGACCCTGGCGCTGGCCGGGCGGGAGGACGCGTAGGCCGATCCCGGGGGAGTCCGGGGTCGGCCGTGGATCAGCCCGAGCAGGCGATCCGCTGCGCCTGCTGCCAGGCGCACACCGGGCAGAGGGTGCTGCCGGGCCGGTCGGCGGGCAGTTCGGTCGGTTCCCCGCACAGCACGCAGTCGGCGCGCGGCCCGGTCGCCTCCGGGTCGTGCCGCAGCGCCGCCTCCGCTTCGCCCTCGGACACGAGTTCGCAGACGGCCGCTTCCTGGTTCGTACCGGTGTCGCTCATGCCGCCTTCCTACTCCGCTCCCCGCTGAGCCGCAACAGGGTCGGCCCCGGCCGAGCCGGCCCGAGCGCCCCGGCGGACGAATGACAGCGAACAGATTTCAGAAAACGTTCGCTGAAATCCGTCATCTGAAATCTGTTCGCTGAAACCCGTCCGCTGAAACCCGCCCCGCCCCGCCGCCCGCCCCCCCCCCCCC
>NZ_JBIVVI010000672.1:0-5074 GCF_044757675.1 Kitasatospora sp. NPDC091257 | reverse complement strand
ACCATGACGGGCCTGGCGGTGGGGGTGCTGATCGGGCTGGGCGTCACGGTGTACGGGGTGATCCGGCCCGGTGGCGGTGACGGCTGGGCCAAGCCCGGCACGCTGGTGGTGGTCGAGGAGACCGGTGCCCGGTACCTGTCCATCGGCGGGCAGCTGCACCCGGTGCTGAACGACACCAGCGCCAGGCTGCTGGCCGGTGAGCAGATGACGGTGCGGCAGGTGAGCCGGGCGTCGATCGCGGACGCGCCGCGCGGCGCCCCGGTCGGGATCGTCGGCGCCCCGGACGGGCTGCCGCCGGCCGCCGACCTGGCGGGCGGCACCTGGCTGGTCTGCGCCACCGCCCAGCCCGGCCCGACCGGCACCCCGGTACCGAAGCTCGCCCTGCTGGTGGACCCGGCGGCCGAGGGGCGGGCGCTGGCGCCCGGCCAGGGTCTGCTGGTCGCCGCCCCGGACGGCTCGACGC
Organism: Kitasatospora sp. NPDC091257; assembly: GCF_044757675.1. Lineage (NCBI taxonomy): Bacteria > Bacillati > Actinomycetota > Actinomycetes > Kitasatosporales > Streptomycetaceae > Kitasatospora > Kitasatospora sp. NPDC091257. The sequence goes on along the minus strand of NZ_JBIVVI010000672.1, from coordinate 4,611 downwards.
ATCTGCTCTGGCAGGGCCAGCGGCTGCGCGTCGACACCGCCAACCAGGCGCTCCAGGCGCTCGGCTACGGCGGTGCGACGCCGTTCCCGGTGCCGGCCGGGGTGCTGAACGCGCTGCCGGCCGGGCCCGACCTCGCGGCGCCCGCCGTCGCCCGGCGCGGCGAGGCGGGCCCGGCGCTGGGCGGGAAGCCGACCCGGATCGGCCAGCTCTTCGAGGCCCCCGGCGGCGCGCACTACCTGCTCACCAAGGACGGCCTCGCCCCGCTCACCCCGACCCTGTACGCCCTGCTGCTCGGTGACCCGCGCACCCAGAAGGAGGCGTACGGCAGCGCGGCCCCGGCGCCCGCGCCGATCGGCGCCCTGGACCTCGCCGGGCACACCGCGCCCGGCGGACCGCCGCCCCCGGGGCTCCCGGAGGCGCCGCCGACGCTGGTCGCCCCGCTGCACGGCGAGGGCGTCTGCGCGGACCTGCACACCGGCGCCGGCGCCCCGACCACCGCCGTCACCGTGCTGCCCGCCGGCCGGGCCTACGAGGGCCGCCCCCCGGCGGCCCCGGCCGGTCCGGCGAGCGGCACGGCGGGCGCGGCCTGCACCGTCGCCGATCGGATCGCCGTCCGGCCGGGGCGCGGCGCCCTGGTGCGCGCCCTGTCGGGCGCCGGCGCCGGTGGCACCGAGTACCTGGTCACCGAGGCCGGGGTGCGCTACCCGCTGCCCTCGGCGGCGGTCGTCAAGCAGCTCGGTTACGGCGGCGCGACGCCGGTCGCCGTCCCGGCCGCGGTGGTGGCCCTGCTGCCGGCCGGCCCGGGCCTCGACCCGGCGGCCCTGGCGGACGCCGCGGCCTCGTCCGCGCCCACCGTCGCGGCGGTCACCGCAGGGGTTCCCGGAACCGCCGGCGTGCCCGTCGCGGGCGTTGCGCTCGACGCCGCCGGGCCCGCCGCCACGACGGCGACGTGCGGCTGAACCGCCGGTCGCGGCGGTCCCGTTGAGTCGATCAGAGCCGCGCGCGACCGGCGCGCGGAGAGAAAGGAGCACCTGGTGAGCACGCCGGCGAACTTGAACAAACAGGACGAGGCGATCCGCAAGGCGCTGTCCGACATCGAGCAGCAGATCGAGGGCATGATCACCGCCGGCCGCACGGTCGAGCGGATCAAGCAGGAACTGGCCAGCGGATACATCTCCGGGGCCAGCTCGACCTTCCAGCAGAAGGTCGAGGACTGGATGACCCGCTACCACACGGTCATCGGCGCGTTCGAGCGCTTCGCGGAGTCCACCAAGGTCGCCGACCAGGTCCTCAGCCACGCCGAGGAAGAGGCCCGGCTGCACGCCGCCGACGGCATCGTCGACGCGCTGAACGGCGCCTGACGGCGCGCCACGGAGAGGAAAGGAACGAGCTCATGTCGATGGACAACTTCGGGAGCATCCAGCTCCACCACGAGACCGTCGCCCAGGCGGCGAGCGAGCTGGGCCAGGCGGGCCAGCTGATGGACGACGCCCTGTGGGAGGTGGAGCGCAAGCTCAACTCCCTGACCGAGAGCGGAAACTTCCAGGGTGCCGCGGCCGACGCCTTCACGGAGTTCAAGCAGGCCGTGACGGCCAACGCCGGACAGATGAACCAGGACATCATCGCCGCCGGCGGGAAGCTCACCAACATGCACCACATCATGAACGAGGCCGACCAGAACGCGCGAAAGCAGTTCGGCTAGTCGAGAGGGCGGAGGCGGTCCCCCATGGGTGACAGCACGATCAAGGTCTCGACCAGCGGCCTCAAGGCGTTCGCCGGGAATCTGGAGACCTTCCGGATCGACCTCGGCACGGAGGCGACCACGGTGCAGAACTGTCCGCCCGTGCTGCCGGGCAACACCAGTGTGGTGGAGATCCAGACGCTGAAGACGGGCGTCGACGCCTTCATGGGCAGTGTGAAGGACGCACTGACCACGATCCAGACCGACGCCAAGCACACCAAGCTGGATCTGGAGATGGCCGGCGTCATGTTCGCGGACGGCGAGGACCACAGCCTGACGGAGGCGGAGACGATGGAGCTCTTCAAGGACGTCCTGGGCGGCGGCACTTCCAAGCCCCCGACCAGCACCGGCTGAGCCCCCCGGTCGTCGGGCGGATCGTCCGTCCGACGACCGGGCCGGCACCCGTTCCGTTCCCGCTCCGCCCCGTGTGCCTCCGGGAGGAAGTCATGGCAGAAACAGCACCGAAGCACTATCCGTGGGAAGACGGCCTGGCGGCGTTCGCGGCCTCGACCCAGAGCTCGATCACGAGCCGGGACGCCGTCATCGGCAAACCGTGGATCACCGGGATCCAGGTCAGCAGCACCCTCAAGTCGACGAACGACGCACTGAAGCCGTACGACAAGGACAAGGGCCAGGCCGGCTTCGACATGTGGGCCGAGTGGATCTATCCGAAGGCCGACGGCGACGTCTACGAGAGGAGCACCATCGTCGGCGTCACGGTCGACTGGAACTTCTGGCAGCTCCAGCCGCCCGCCGGCGACACCGATACCCCGCTCGGGCACTTCGGGCACGCCGCGGACAACATCCTCGGCCCGCTGATCTGGGGCGGCGGCTTCAACGACCGCACCAATGCCGCGACGTTCGATCAGGCGGCGACGGTCATCTCGGCCGTCAACACCTGGGTCAAGGAACAGCAGGGGAAAGTCCAGGGCTGGGCCGACAGCGTCGAGGGCGCCGGCAGCGAGTTCCAGGGCAGCGCGGCGGGCCGGTTCAAGGAAGTCCTCATCGGGCTGCGGAACCAGCTCATCCAGGTGCACGTCGAGCTCGGCGACGACGCCGACGCCAAGGCGAAGTGCCTGCGCGAGACCGGGGAGGCGCTGCGCGCCGCGTACAAGGGGCTGTACAGCGGCTATGCCGCCTGGCGGGCGGTCCCGAAGGACCGACTCGAGGCGGGGACGAAGTGGGCCCTCAAGAACGACGACCTGGACGAGGACGGCAAGGGGGCGTCGTTCTCCTGGCCGTCCGAGTGCGTCCACTCGGCCTTCGGCGCGGCCACGGCCTACGTGACGCCGACGATGACCACGAACGGCGACGGAACGCGCACCTTCAAATTCACGGCCACCGGAGCGGCCCCGTCGCCGGACGACAAGGAAGCCCTGAAGGCGTGGATCGACGAGATCTCCAAGAAGATCTGGACCTCGTGGATCGAGATCGTCCTGGACAAGCAGGCGACCGAGGTGATGGCCACCTTCAAGACGGCGTACGCGCACGCCGCCGCCGTCCTCCAGAAGCTCGAACCCCCGCAGAAGTGGCTGCCGGCCGACAAGCCGCCGACCCAGGAGGGCCCCAAGCCGCCGCCCGGTACCGGCGGCGGCGCGGGTGACGGCGGTGCGGGCGGCGGTGCGGGCGGTGGCGGCACCGGCGGGATCGGCGGGATCGGTGACAACAAGGACAAGAAGGGACCCGGGGGCGGCTCCGGCACGGGCAAGATCCCGCCTCCACCGCCCACGACGGTGCCCGGGAACCCCGGCGGCATCGGTGGCAACAAGGGCCCCGGTGGCGGCGGCCAGTCGACGCTGCTGGACGGAAAGGGAAAGCCGCTCCTCGGCAAGGACGGCAAGCCGATCACCGTGCCGCCCGGCAGCACCGTCAACGGCAAGGGCGAGGTGATCGGCCCGGACGGCAAGCCGGTGCTCGACAAGGACGGCAAGCCGATCATGGTTCCCCCGGGGACGACGGTCAGCAAGCCGACGACCGTGCCGGGCACCGACAACACGACCGGCGGGGGCGCGTTCAAGGTGCCGGTCGGTTCCAAGCGGAACGACGACGGCACCGTCACCGGCCCGGACGGCAACCTGCTGAAGGACGCCAACGGCAACACGGTCGTGCTCGGCAAGGACGACACGATCGACAAGGACGGCATCGTCCGGGGGTCGGACGGCAGGCCGGTCTCCCAGTTCGAGCAGCTGATGAACGACCAGGCGCACGCCATCATCGCCGGCCGCCCCGGCACCGGCGTCAGCTACCCCGGCGGAGGGATCTCCACCGGGGGCAACTGGACCGGGCTGCCGTCGTTCGGCGGGATCTCCACCGGGACGGGGACGGGTGGCATCACCACCTCGTTCAAGGGTGGCTCGGACCTGGCGGGCCAGTCGTTCGGCGGCTCGGGCGGCCGCGGTGGCATCGGCGGCATCGGTGCGTCCGGCCCGCCGACCATCGGCATCGGCGGCAGGACGGCGGCGATGCTCGACCCGGCCAAGGCCGCCGAACTCGCCGCCGAGGCGCAGGCCGGCCGCTCCGCCGCGGGACGGGCCGCGACTGCCGCCGCCGAGGAGTCCCAGCTGATGGGACGGGGCATCTCGACCACCGGCGGCGCCGGCGGCATGAGCGGCCCGATGATGCCGCCGATGGGTGCCGGTGCCGGCGCCGGGGCCGCCGGCGGCCAGGGCGACAAGGAGCGCCAGCGCACCACCTGGCTGTCCGAGGACGAGGAGGTCTGGGGCACCGACTCCGGTGCGGTGACGGGCGTCATCGGCCGCTGATCGGGGCGCTCGCGGCCGGAGTCGAACCGGGCGTGTGCCGCCACCTCCACCGACGTGATCGGCGGCGGCGCGGGCTTCGCGCACGCCGGCGACGTGGGCATCTGAGTC
>NZ_JBIVVI010000671.1:0-5086 GCF_044757675.1 Kitasatospora sp. NPDC091257 | reverse complement strand
GGGACGCCGTTCCTGCCGCACCCGGCGCCGGTCGAGGAGGGCACGCCCGCGCTGCGGCCGCGGGACGCGACGCTGCTGGAGGGCGCGGACGGCTCGGTGGTCGAGGCGCTCTCGCCGATCTTCCCGGGGCTGCTGCCGGCCGGCCTGGAGCGGCGCACCGAGCTGCGGGTGCTGAACGTGCGCCGGGTGCCGCTGGCCGAGGTGGTGGACCAGCTCGGCGGGCTGGACCGCGAGCCCGCCTGGTGGCGCAACCTGTACGCGGCGCTGGGCGCGGCCGACCCGGAGGCGCTCGGCGCGCTGCCCGTCCCGCTCGCCGACGGGCGGACGGTCACCGGGCCGCGGCGCGTCCTGCTGCCCTCCGAGGACGCCGACTGGGCGGCCTTCCCCGGCTACCCCGAGTCGCTGGCGGGCGCGCTCGCCGCGCTCGACCTGCGCCTGGCCCACCCCGAGGCCGCCCACCCGCTGCTGGCCAAGCTCGGCGCCGGCACCGCCACCCCGGCCGGGGTGCTGGACACCCCCGAGGTGCGGGCCGCCGTCGCCCGCTCCTACGACCTGGCCGAGGACGACCTGGACGCGGCGCTCGAACTCGCCGACGCCGTCCTGGCCCTGGTGAAGGCCGCCGCCCCGGAGCCGGGCGCCCACCCCTGGCTGGCCCGGCTCGCGCTGCTCGACGACGAGGGCGAGCCCGCCCGGGCCGGCGAACTCGTGCTGCCCGGGAGCCCCTTCGCCGCGCTCGCCCGCGAGGAGGACGCCGGCTGGGTGGACGACGAGCTGCTGGAGCGCTGGGGGCCGGAGGTGCTGACCGCCGTCGGCGTGCTGGCCGACTTCGTGCTGGTGCGCGCCGAGGACGTGGTGCTCGACCCGGACGACCTGGAGCGGCTCGACCCCACCGTCCCGGCCGACCGCGCGGCCGGCGGCCACCCCACCGGCCTGCTGGACGAGGCGCCGGACGGGCTCGCCGAGTGGGCCGAGGACGCGCTGGAGGCGCTGCAGGCCGACGAGGCGGTCGGCGTCCCGCCGGTGGCCGCCGAGCTGCTGGCCGTGCGCGACCTCGACCTGGTGGACGACGACGCCTGGCCGGAGGCGCTCGCGGCGCTGGCCCGCCCGCCGTACCGGGACGCCGTGGTCGCCCCGGTGCGCACCCTGCTGCCGGACGGCTCGTACGCCGACCTGCCGCCGTACACCGCGTGGTGGCTGCGCGACCACCCGGTGCTGGCGGGCCGGGAGCCGGCCGGTCTGCGCGCCGCCGGGGCCGACCCGCTGCTGCGCGGCCTGTACGACGAGGCCCGCACCACCCTGGACGACCAGTTCCTGCACGCGCTCGGGGTGCGCACGACGCTGGCCGCGCTGCTCGCCGAGCCGCACGGGCCGGACGAGGTGCTGGACCGGATGACCGACCCGGAGGCCGAGGTCGGCCACCGTCAGCTGCACGGCATCCACACCGCGCTGGCCCGGGTGGACCGTGGGCGGATCGAGCCGCTGGACGTGGTGCGGGCGCTGCCGCCGCTGGACCCGGACACCGGGCGCCGGCCGGACCACACCGTGGTGGTGGACGCGACCGAGGCGGTCGTCGCCGACGCCCCCGACCTGGTCCAGCTGCTGCACCCGTACCCGCTGCTGCCGGTCGCCCCGGCGCTGGCCGCCGACCTCGCCGAGCGGCTGCACGTGTCGCTGGCCAGCGAGGTGGCGGGCGGCCGGGTGCTCTCCGAGGGCGTGCTGCACCGGGTCCCGGCGGTGGTGCGGGAACTGCTGCCCGGCTGCCCGGTCGCCTACGAGGAGCACGAGGAGCTGCTGGTCGTCGGGCCGGACGGCGGCGAGGCGGCGGTGGACTGGCGCTGGGACACCGGGGCGGACGCCCCGGAGCCGCCGTACGACCCGGAGCTGGCCGAGGCCGCCGACGAGGACGACGAGTTCGAGGTCCCGCCGGTGCCCGGTCTGCTGCACGCGGCCACTCCGGAGGGCCTGGCCGCCGGGCTGGCCTGGTCGGTCGGGCAGTGGCACCGCCGCTTCGAGGTGCTGGCCGCCCTCAGCGAGCCGGACCGCGCCTACGAGCTCTCGGCCGCCCGCGACTTCGAGGGCTGAGCGCCCCCCGCGGGCCCGCCCCGACCGGCGGGCCCGCGGGGCGGGTCACTCCATGCCGCGGCGCTTCATGAAGCGCCAGGTGATCTCCAGGGCGATGCCGCAGACCACCGCGATGGCGACGCCGATCAGCGGGTCGCGGAAGCCGACCAGGGAGAGGTCGAAGAAGGACTTCAGCGGGGGCACCAGCAGCACCAGCGCGAAGGCGCCGCCCATGCTGCCGATCAGCAGCAGGCGCCACCAGTTGTACGGGCGGGCGACGATGGCGAGGACCCAGAGGGCGATCAGGAAGAGCGTCAGGGTGGCCACGCTGGTGTCGGCCTTGAGGTCGGTCGCGTGGTCGGCGCGGGCGAGCGAGTAGGCGACGAAGGTGCCGGTGCCGGCGATGGCCCCGCCGGGGATCGCCAGCCGCAGCACGCGCTTCACGAAGCCGGTGCGGGCCCGTTCGTCGTTGGGGGCGAGCGCGAGGAAGAAGGCCGGGATGCCGATGGTCAGCGAGGACAGCACGGTGGAGTGCCGGGGCAGGAACGGGTACGGCGAATGGGTGAAGATCACCAGGAGCGCCAGCAGGACCGAGTAGACGGTCTTCACCAGGAAGAGTGAAGCGACCCGCTCGATGTTGCCGATCACCCGGCGGCCCTCGGCCACCACCGACGGCAGCGAGGCGAAGGAGTCGTTCAGCAGCACGATCTGGGCGACCGCCTTGGTGGCGTCGGAGCCGGTGCCCATCGCCACGCCGATGTCGGCGTCCTTGAGGGCGAGCACGTCGTTGACGCCGTCGCCGGTCATCGCCACGGTGTGGCCGCGGGACTGCAGTGCCCCGACCAGCTGGCGCTTCTGCTGCGGGGTGACCCGGCCGAAGACGCTGGTCCGGTCGGCGGTCTCGGCGAGTTCCTCCGGGTCGGCGGGCAGGGAGCGGGCGTCCAGCGGGTGGTCGGCGCCGGGCAGGCCCAGGTGGCCGGCCACCGCGCCGACCGAGACCGCCGCGTCGCCGGAGATGACCTTGGCCCGGACCCGCTGGCTCTCGAAGTAGCGCAGGGTCTCGGCGGCGTCCGAGCGCAGCCGCTGCTGGAGCACCACCAGGGCCAGCGGGGTGAGGTCGGCCGCCGGGTCGGGGGAGTCCAGCGGGACGGGCGTGCGGCCCAGCAGCAGCACCCGCAGGCCCCGGGCGCCCAGCTCGTCCACCTCGGCCAGCGCCGGGTGTCCGGCGGGCAGCAGCACGTCGGGCGCGCCGAGCAGCCAGCTGGCCTCGCCGCCCTGCGGCTCCAGCAACTGCACGCCGCTCCACTTGCGGGCGGAGGAGAAGGGCATCGCCTCGATCACCCGCCAGCCGTCGTGGCCGGAGCGGGCGCCGTCGTCGCCGCGCCCGTACGCGTCGATGACCGCCTGCATGGACGGGTTGGGGCGGGCGTCGGCGCCCGCCATCACGGCCAGGGCGTGCTGGACGGTCTCCGGGGCGACGGCGCCGGGCTCCCCGTCGGAGAGCACCCGCAGGTCGATCACGTCCATGCCGCCCTCGGTGAGGGTGCCGGTCTTGTCCAGGCAGACGGTGTCCACCCGGGCCAGGCCCTCGATCGCCGGGAGCTCCTGGACCAGGCACTGCTTGCGGCCGAGCCGGACCACGCCGATCGCGAAGGCGACCGAGGTCAGCAGCACCAGCCCCTCGGGGACCATCGGCACGATGCCGGCCACCATGCGCCGTACGGCCTCCCGCCAGTCCCGGCCCTCGACGGCCAGCTGGCTGATGATCAGGCCGAGGGCGGTGGGGATCAGCAGGTAGGTGATGATCCGCAGGATGCTGTCGATGCCGGAGCGCAGCTCCGACTTCACCAGGGTGAACTTGCTGGCCTCCTCGGCGAGCTGGGCCGCGTAGGCCTCGCGGCCGACCTTGGTGGCGGTGAACGCGCCGGCACCGGCCACCACGAAGCTGCCGGACATCACCTGGGCGCCGGGCTGCTTGAGGACCGGATCGGGTTCGCCGGTGAGCAGCGACTCGTCGACCTCCAGGCCGTCCGCCTCGGTGACCTCGCCGTCCACGATCACCTTGTCGCCGATGCCGAGCAGCACGGTGTCGTCGAGGACGATCTCGGAGACGCCGATCTGCTGGACGGCGCCGTCCCGGCGGACCTGCGGTCGGGCCTCGCCGATCAGGGCCAGGCTGTCCAGGGTCTTCTTGGCGCGCAGCTCCTGGATGATGCCGATCGCCGTGTTGGCCACGATGACCAGGCCGAACAGGCCGTCCTGGATCGGACCGACGATCAGGATGATCCCGAACATCACGCCGATGATCGCGTTGAAGCGGGTGAAGACGTTGGCCCGGACGATCTCCCGGGTGGACCGGCTGGACCGTACGGGGACGTCGTTGACCTGACCCTTCGCGACCCGCTCGGCCACCTCGGAGGCCGTCAGGCCGCCGCGTCGGCCGGGCAGCAGGCCGAGGGGGTGCGCTCCGTCCGGGCGGTCTTCGTCGGTCGGCCGCTCTTCCGCTGGCTGGGCAGGCTGCGTCATGGCACCGACTCTACGGGCGCCTTATGTCCGGTGCGTGCTACTAAAGGACCATTCAGTCCGACCGGGTGGCCGGACCCTGGCCGTCGTCCCCGGTCGCCCGTTCGGCCGTGTGCCCCGGCGCCGGTCCGGCCGCCTCGGCGGCGCGGCTGCGGGCGATCGCGTCCCGCCGGGCGCGGCAGTACCAGAGGCCGATCAGGCCGAGCAGGCCGCCGGAGAGGCAGATCCAGGGCCAGGTGCCGTGGCCGTGCGCGGAGAGGCTGCCCTGGAAGGGGAGCAGGGCGAGGAAGGCGATGAACCACAGCACCGTGCCGCCGCCGACGATGGCGACGTCGTTGGCCTCCAGCGGAGGGGGCGAGGGGTGCAGTGGCGTCTTGGGCATGGGGTCTAGCGTACGGTGCGGTGGGCCGAAAGCTGAGCACACAGCCCGTCATGTCGATCGACATCGCCAACGAGTCCGGTTGGGAAGCCGACGAGGAGTCCATCCTCGACGTCGCCCGCT
>NZ_JBIVVI010000670.1:0-5089 GCF_044757675.1 Kitasatospora sp. NPDC091257 | reverse complement strand
TTTCTGTCCGCCCACCCCGGGCCCCCCCCGGGGGGGGTCCCCCCGGGGGGGCCCCGCCGCCGTGTGAGGAGCGCGGTGCTCAGGTGGTGGTGCCCCCGACGCCGCCGTCCGCACCGGACCCGCCGGAGCCGGAGCCCGTCCCGGGCAGCCCGGGGATGCTCGGGATCTTGCCCTTGTAGGCGGAGATGCCCTGGACGACGGTGTCCATCACCGCGACGTCGGGCGACTTGTCGGCGATGTCGAAGCCGAAGTGCACCGAGACCAGCGTCTTCCCGTCGGCGGACGGGAAGACCACGGTCTGCACGTAGCCGTTGTTGCCCTTGGGCGCGTCCACCTTCCAGCGGACCAGGTAGCCGTCCTGGCCGTTGACCTTCACGGCCTCGGACTTGAGCTCCTGGTGCCCGGTGACGTCGCCGTACGCGGCCTTGGCGGCCGTCGCGATGTCGGCCTTGGCCGCCGCCTGGGCGTCGGTTCCGCCGCCGTCGATCCGGCCGGTGTTCACGCCGCCGAGGGAGCAGTTGCCCTTGCCGTCCGCGCAGGTGTACGAGCCGACGCTGAGCGAGGCGTAGCCGTCCGGGGTGGTGCCGGCCTCCCAGCCGTCCGGGACCGGCAGGGTGAGCCGGTTGACCACGTCGATCGCCTTGTCGGCGTTCGGGCTGGTCCGGCCGCCCCCGTTCCCGCCCTTGCCGCCGTTTCCGCCCTTGCCGTTCCCGCTCCCGCCGTTGCCGGGGTCCCCGAAGTCTGGGGCGCCGCCCCACGGGCCGTAGCCGCCCTGCGGGACCGGGCGGGCGCTGCGCGGGGCGCGGTCCCCGTGGCCGTCCGTCGCGAGGTAGGTGGCCCCGGCGCCGACACCCAGGCCGAGCAGGGCGGCCACGGTGGTCGCCAGCACCAGCTTGGAGGGCTTGCGCCGGGCCTTGCGCGGCGGCCCGCCGGGCGTGCCGTAGGCGGCGCCGAAGGGCGGCGGCTCCGGGTAGCGGACGGTCGGGCCGCTCTCCAGCACCTCGCCCTCCAGCACCGTGGGCTGCTCGGCCGCTCCCGGCGCAGGGGCGTCCGAGGCGGGGGCGTCCGAGGGTGCGGGCCGGGTGTCGGCCGTCCAGCCCTTGCCGTCCCACCACCGCTGCGGCCTCGGGTGGCTCGTGGTGTCCTTGGGATCCGGGTACCACCCGGCGGGAATCTGCTCGCTCACAGAAGAGAATCTAAAGGCAGCCGGATAAACGCGAAATCAGCGCAGCCGGGAATTCCCGCCGTTTTCGATGAGATTCCGGTGAGAACCCCGTCCGGCGCGGCCGGCGCGGCCGGGATTCCCACCGGCGGCGGCTACAGCGGGGTGACGTACGCGCCGGAGATGCCGCCGTCCACCAGGAACTCGCTCGCCGTGATGAAGGAGGAGTCGTCGCTGGCCAGGAAGGCCACCGCGGCGGCGATCTCCTCGGCCCGGGCGAACCGGCCGAGCGGGATGTGCACCAGCCGGCGGGCGGCCCGCTCCGGGTCCGCGGCGAACAGCTCGCGCAGCAGCGGGGTGTCCACCGGTCCGGGCGAGAGCGCGTTGACCCGGATGCCCTCCCGGGCGAACTGCACGCCCAGCTCGCGGGACATCGCCAGCACCCCGCCCTTGGAGGCGGTGTAGGAGATCTGCGAGGTGGCCGCGCCCATCCGGGCCACGAAGCTGGCGGTGTTGATGATCGAGCCGCGCCCGTGCCGGCGCATGTACGGCAGCGCGGCCTTGCAGCACAGGTAGACCGAGGTCAGGTTGACCTCCTGGACCCTGCGCCAGGCGTCCAGGCCGGTGGTCAGGATCGAGTCGTCCTCGGGCGGCGAGATGCCCGCGTTGTTGAACGCGACGTCCACGCTGCCGCAGGTCTCGTACGCCTCGTCGAACAGCGCCTCCACCATGTACGGGTCGGTGACGTCGGTGTGCACGAACAGCCCGCCGACCTCCTTGGCGGCGGCCCGCCCGGTCTCCTCGTCGAGGTCGGCGCAGACCACCTTCGCCCCCTCCGAGGCGAGCCGGCGGGCGGCGGCCAGGCCGATCCCGCTGCCCGCGCCGGTGACCACGGCGGTGCGGCCGACCAGCCGGCGGCAGACGACCTCGTCCCGCGCGGCGTGCTTCTCGCTCATCGGGCTGTCACTCCTCGCTGTGGATGAAGACGTTCTTGGTCTCGGTGAAGTGGCGCAGCGCGTCCGGGCCCAGCTCGCGGCCGACCCCGGACTCGCCGTAGCCGCCGAAGGGCGTCCAGTAGCGCACCGAGGAGTGCGAGTTGACCGACAGGTTGCCCGCCCGTACGCCGCGGGCCAGGCGCAGCGCCCGGCCGACGTCCCGGGTCCAGATCGAGCCGGCCAGGCCGTAGCGGGTGGCGTTGGCCAGGCGCACCGCGTCGGCCTCGTCGGTGAACGGCAGGACGGCGGCGACCGGGCCGAAGATCTCCTCGGTGACGGCCGGGACCTGCGGGTCCTCGGGGCCGACGACCGTCGGCGGGTACCAGTAACCGGGCCCGTCCGGGACCTTGCCGCGGGCCAGCACCGGCAGGTCGGGGGTGAGGTAGGAGGCCACCCGGCGGACCTGGGCGGCCGAGATCAGCGGGCCGAGCTCCGTCTGCGGGTCGGTCGGGTCGCCGGTGCGCAGGCTCTCGACGGCGGGCAGCAGCAGGGCGAGGAAGTCCTCGTACACCTCGCGCTGGACCAGGATCCGGCTGCGGGCGCAGCAGTCCTGGCCGCTGTTGTCGGCGAAGGACATCGGGTCGGCGGCGCGGGCCAGGTCGGCGTCGGCGAAGACGATGCTGGGGCTCTTGCCGCCGAGTTCCAGGGTGACCCGCTTGGCGCGGGCGGCGCAGCGGGCGGCGACCTCCTTGCCGACGACGGTCGAGCCGGTGAAGACGATCTTGCGGACGGCCGGGTGGAGCCGCCCGTTCGGCCGAGCGACCGAACGACCTGTAAGGCTGAATCCACGATCCCCGTCAGCCTGTTCGTTGAGCAGGACCGAAACGGCCACCAGACTGGAAGACGAACGCGGTAGCCCCGTGATTTCCCGGCGCCCGGCCCATGCGGGCGGCGCCAGACCGGACCGGTGGCAGGACGCCGCCCGGGACTTCGGAGGCAGACGGACCTTGAGCAAGCACATCATTCACTGGATCAGCGGCAAGCCGGTCGCCACCGCCGGTGCGGCCCCCCGTCGGGGTGAGATCTTCGACCCGGCCACCGGCCAGGTCGCCGGCCAGGTCGACTTCGCCGGGATCGCCGAGGTCGACCAGGCGGTGGCCGCCGCCGCCGCGGCCTTCACCGAGTGGCGCAACGCCTCGATCGCGAAGCGGACGACGGTGCTCTTCGCCTTCCGCGAGCTGCTGAACGCCCGCCGCGACGAGCTGGCCTCGATCATCGTGGCGGAGCACGGCAAGGTGCACTCCGACGCGCTGGGCGAGATCGCCCGCGGCCTGGAGGTCGTGGAGTACGCCTGCGGCATCCCGCAGCTGATCAAGGGCGGCTTCACCGAGCAGGCCTCGACCGGTGTCGACGTCTACTCGATCCGCCAGCCGCTCGGCCCGGTCGCGATCATCTCGCCGTTCAACTTCCCGGCCATGGTGCCGATGTGGTTCTTCCCGATCGCCATCGCGGCCGGCAACACCGTCGTGGTGAAGCCCTCGGAGAAGGACCCGTCCGCCGCCAACTTCCTCGCCGAGCTGTGGAAGGAGGCCGGCCTGCCGGACGGCGTCTTCAACGTCGTGCACGGCGACAAGGTGGCCGTCGACCGCCTGCTGGAGCACCCGGACGTCAAGTCCGTCAGCTTCGTCGGCTCCACCCCGATCGCCCGCTACGTCTACGAGACCGGCACCCGCTACGGCAAGCGCGTGCAGGCCCTGGGCGGCGCCAAGAACCACATGCTGGTCCTGCCGGACGCCGACCTCGACCTCGCCGCCGACGCCGCCGTCAACGCCGGCTTCGGCGCGGCCGGCGAGCGCTGCATGGCGGTGTCCGTGCTGGTCGCGGTCGACCCGATCGGCGACGAGCTGGTCGAGAAGATCAAGCAGCGGATCGCCACCCTGAAGGTCGGCCCGGGCTGCAACGGCGACTCCGAGATGGGCCCGCTGGTCACCGGCCAGCACCGGGACAAGGTCACCTCCTACGTGGAGTCCGGTGTCGCCGACGGCGCCGAGCTCGCCGTGGACGGCCGCAAGCACCCGGTCACCGCCGAGGACCGCAACGGCTCCCCGACGGCCGACGGCTTCTGGCTCGGCCCCACGCTGTTCGACCACGTGAAGCCCGGCATGTCCGTCTACAACGACGAGATCTTCGGCCCGGTCCTCTCGGTCGTGCGCGTCGACTCGTACGAGGAGGGGCTGGCGCTGATCAACGCCAACCCGTACGGCAACGGCACCGCCCTCTTCACCAACGACGGCGGCGCGGCCCGGCGCTTCCAGTTCGAGGTGGAGGTCGGCATGGTCGGCATCAACGTGCCGATCCCGGTGCCGGTCGCCTACTACTCCTTCGGCGGCTGGAAGGCCTCGCTGTTCGGCGACACCCACGCGTACGGCCCGGACGGCGTGCAGTTCTTCACCCGGGGCAAGGCCGTGACCCAGCGCTGGCTGGACCCGTCGCACGGCGGCATCAACCTGGGCTTCCCCACCAACAGCTGAGCCGCCCGCTCCAACAGCTGAGCCGCACAGCTCCGCCGGCCGGACCCCTCCCCCGGGGTCCGGCCAGCGGTCTTTGCACGACGTTTGCATCCCGCCGCCGAAGCGCGTACAGTTCTTCGAGCTGCCTGGCTGGGAGCACCGGACACGCGTCTGCGCGGACGGTCCCGGGGCAGCCAATCCTTTGAAACACCACTTCTCGGTTCGTGCCGGTCGTTTTCGCTTTCGCGTCTCGGCCTGGTGCTTATTCGGCGTGCGCGTTTTATTGGGTTGCGGTCGGATTCGCTTTTCGGAGCGGGGATCGGCTAGAGTTTGAAACGTTGGACAGGGCGTCAAGCCCCGGAAGACACCGGCGAGTTGGATGAACGGAGCCCCGGAAACGGAGCGGAAAACATCTGATAAGCTGGAAACACGAAAGAACGAAGCCCGGAGGGTCCGCTGGAAGGCGGTCCGAAGGAAGCGTC
>NZ_JBIVVI010000669.1:0-5094 GCF_044757675.1 Kitasatospora sp. NPDC091257 | reverse complement strand
GGCTCCCGGTTGGTTCGTCCACCGGCCATCCCCCACGGTTGGGTGCGGCGGGCACGTTCACCATGGTGCGCGATCTCCATGGACGGCCAGTGACAGGAGTATGTCCAGTTCGTGGCGGATAGCCGTGCCCCGTTCGGGACGGCTCCCGGTTGGTTCGTCCACCGGCCGGTCCGGTGTTCCGTCCAGTCGTTCGTTCTCGGACGTGTTCCTGACAATCTGCGCGGGGCGGCCGCGCGGATGCCCGGTGCTCCGGATCCCCGGCCGACCTCTGCCGACCCCCTTTCGCCCCCTTTCGGCCCCTTTCAGCCCCGGCGCGGGTCCGGCGCGGGTCCGGTCCGGCCTCGCCGAAGCCGTGGACCGCGTGCGCGTCCCTGCCGCGGCGTAGGCTGGAGACCCCCGGCCGCTCGGCGTGCCGGGCCGTTCGCGTTGCCCCGGCGGGCCTTCGCCGCCCCGGGGCAGCATCAGCCACGGGACGAAGAAGAGACCCCAGATGAGCCTGACCGGACTGCTCGATGTCGTCGCGCGGGACGCGGCGCTCGCCGAGGCGATCGAGGCGGCCACCGCCCCCGGAGCCGCGGCCGGTGGACGCCGCCACCTGGACCTGGTCGGACCGCCCGCCGCCCGGCCGTTCGCCATCGCCGCGCTGGCCCGCGCGCTCGCCGGGCAGGCCGCCGGGGACCGGGGCCGCCCGGTGCTCGCCGTCACCGCGACCGGCCGGGAGGCCGAGGACCTCGCGGCCTCGCTGCGCTCCCTGCTGCCCGTCGACGCCGTCGCCGAGTTCCCGGCCTGGGAGACCCTGCCGCACGAACGGCTGTCGCCCCGCTCGGACACCGTCGGGCGCCGGCTGGCCGTACTGCGCCGGATCGTGCACCCGCGGGCGGACGACCCGGCGGCCGGGCCGGTCCAGGTGGTGGTCGCCCCGGTCCGTTCGGTGCTCCAGCCGCAGGTCAAGGGGCTGGCCGAGCTGGAACCGGTGGCCGTCCGGCGCGGTGAGTCGTACGACCTGGAGGAGGTGGCCCGCCGGCTCTCCGCCGCCGCCTACGCGCGCGTCGAACTGGTCGAGAAGCGCGGCGAGTTCGCCGTCCGCGGCGGCATCCTGGACGTCTTCCCGCCGACCGAGGAGCACCCGCTGCGGGTGGAGTTCTGGGGCGACGAGGTCGAGGAGGTCCGCTACTTCAAGGTCGCCGACCAGCGTTCGCTGGAGATCGCCGAGCACGGCCTGTGGGCGCCGCCCTGCCGCGAGCTGCTGCTCACCGAGGAGGTACGGGCCCGGGCCGCCGAGCTGTCCGCCGAGCACCCCGGGCTGGCCGAGATCCTGGACAGGATCGCCGAGGGCATCGCGGTCGAGGGCATGGAGTCGCTGGCGCCGGTGCTGGTGGACGACATGGAGCTGCTGGTCGACGTGCTGCCGCTCGGTTCGGTCGCGGTGGTCTGCGACCCCGAGCGGGTCCGCACCCGGGCCGCCGACCTGGTGGCGACCAGCCAGGAGTTCCTGCACGCCTCCTGGGTCGCGGCCGCGGCCGGCGGGGACCGCCCGATCGACCTGGAGACCATCGACGTCTCCGCCGCCTCGCTGCGCTCGCTCGCCGAGGTGCGCGAGCACGCCGCCGAGATCGGGCTGCCCTGGTGGTCCGTCAGCCCGTTCGCGACCAGCGAGTCGACCGTCGACGGCATCCTGGCCCGCGACGGAGTCGCTGGTTGGCACGGCGATGCCAACACGCTGACCCTCGGCATGCACGCCGTCGAGGCCTACCGGGGCGACACCGCCCGGGCGATCGCCGACGCCAAGGAGCGGCTGGCCGCCGACTGGCGGGTCGTCATGGTGACCGAGGGCCACGGCCCGGCCTCCCGGCTCGCCGAGGTGCTGGGCAACGAGGGCATCCCGGCCCGCCTGGTCGCCGACCTCGCCGAGGCGCCCACCCGGGACGTCGTCCACGTCTCCTGCGGCTCGATCGAGCACGGCTTCGTCGACGAGAACCTGAAGCTCACGGTCATCACCGAGACCGACCTGTCCGGTCAGAAGTCCTCCACCAAGGACATGCGCCGGATGCCCTCGCGCCGCCGCAACGCGATCGACCCGCTGGCGCTGGTGGCCGGCGACTACGTCGTCCACGAGGCGCACGGCGTCGGCAAGTACGTCGAGATGGTGCAGCGCACCGTCCAGGGCGCCACCCGCGAGTACCTGGTGCTGGAGTACGCCCCGGCCAAGCGCGGCCACCCCGGCGACCGGCTGTTCGTGCCGACCGACCAGCTCGACCAGGTCACCAAGTACGTCGGCGGCGAGGCCCCGACGCTGCACCGGCTCGGCGGCGCGGACTGGGCGAAGACCAAGCAGCGGGCCAAGAAGGCGGTCAAGGAGATCGCCGCCGACCTGATCAAGCTGTACTCGGCGCGGATGGCCGCCCCCGGCCACACCTTCGGCCCGGACACCCCGTGGCAGCGGGAGCTGGAGGACGCCTTCCCGTACGCGGAGACGCCGGACCAGCTGACCACCATCGCCGAGGTCAAGTCGGACATGGAGAAGTCCGTCCCGATGGACCGGCTGATCTGCGGCGACGTCGGCTACGGCAAGACCGAGATCGCCGTGCGGGCCGCGTTCAAGGCCGTGCAGGACGGCAAGCAGGTGGCGGTCCTGGTGCCGACCACGCTGCTGGTGCAGCAGCACTTCTCGACCTTCGCCGAGCGCTACGCGAACTTCCCGGTGAACGTGAAGGCGCTGTCCCGCTTCCAGACCGACACCGAGGCCAAGGCCGTGCTGGAGGGGCTGTTCGAGGGCTCGGTGGACGTCGTCATCGGCACCCACCGGCTGTTCTCCTCCGAGACCAGGTTCAAGGACCTCGGCCTGGTCATCGTCGACGAGGAGCAGCGCTTCGGCGTCGAGCACAAGGAGCAGCTGAAGAAGCTGCGCGCCAACGTGGACGTGCTCACCATGTCCGCGACCCCGATCCCGCGCACCCTGGAGATGGCGGTCACCGGCATCCGCGAGATGTCCACCATCACCACCCCGCCGGAGGAGCGGCACCCGGTGCTGACCTTCGTCGGGCCGTACGACGAGAAGCAGATCTCGGCCGCGATCCGGCGTGAACTCCTGCGCGAGGGCCAGGTGTTCTACATCCACAACCGGGTGGAGTCGATCGACAAGGCGGCCGCCCGGCTGAAGGACCTGGTGCCCGAGGCGCGGATCGCCACCGCGCACGGGCAGATGGGGGAGAACCAGCTGGAGAAGGTCGTCGTCGACTTCTGGGAGAAGGAGTTCGACGTCCTGGTGTCGACCACGATCGTGGAGTCCGGCATCGACATCTCCAACGCCAACACCCTGATCGTGGAGCGCGGCGACACCTTCGGCCTCTCCCAGCTGCACCAGCTGCGCGGCCGGGTCGGGCGAGGCCGCGAGCGCGGCTACGCGTACATGCTGTACCCGCCGGAGAAGCCGCTCACCGAGACCGCGCACGAGCGGCTGGCCACCATCGCCCAGCACACCGAGATGGGCGCCGGCATGTACGTCGCGATGAAGGACCTGGAGATCCGCGGCGCGGGCAACCTGCTCGGCGGCGAGCAGTCCGGGCACATCGCGGGCGTCGGCTTCGACCTCTACATGCGGATGGTCGGCGAGGCGGTGGCGGAGTTCCGCGAGTCGCTGGCGGGCGGCGGGGAGCCGGAGGAGGAGCCGCTGGAGGTGAAGATCGAGCTGCCGGTCGACGCCCACGTGCCGCACGACTACGCACCCGGCGAGCGGCTGCGGCTGCAGGCGTACCGCTCGATCGCCGCGGTCAACTCGGAGGAGGACATCCAGCAGGTCCGGGACGAGCTGGTGGACCGCTACGGCAAGCTGCCCGAGCCGGTGGAGAACCTGCTGCTGGTCGCGGCGCTGCGGCTGTACGCCCGGCGGTGCGGGATCTCGGACATCACCCTCCAGGGCTCCAACGTCCGCTTCGGGCCGGTGGAGCTGCGGGAGTCCCAGCAGCTGCGGCTGAACCGGCTCTACCCGCGCAGTCAGGTGAAGGCGGCGGCCCAGCAGCTGCTGGTGCCGCGCCCGAGCACCGGGCGGATCGGCGGCAAGCCGCTGGTCGGTCGGGAACTGCTGGGCTGGTGCACCGAGTTCCTGTCGGCCATGTTCGACGACCTGGCGGGGGCGAAGAAGTAGGCATCCGGAGGGCCCCGCCCTCCAGGTGGTTCACGGCGGTCTCGGGCTCTGCCCCGGGGCCGCCGTTTCGTGTGGACGGGCGCCGGCCGTCGTTGACGCGGTGCGGCGGCCGGCCGACTGTGAACAGCTGCGTCAGCCGAGCTTCCACTGGCCGGTCTGCGGGGCGAAGCCACTGTCGAGGCCGAACTGGGCCTTGTCGAGCTTGGCGTCCTTCGGGACCTCGAAGGTGACGAAGCCGAGGGCGCTCTCGCCGGGCGCGATGTTGGCGGGGACCTGGAAGCCCGGGCCGGCCTTGGTGTCCGCGATCGTGCTGCCGAAGGCCTGGCCCTGGGCGTCCACCACCTTGGCGCTGTTGCCCGGGACGTCGCTGTAGGCCTTCTTGCCGCTCGCCTTGATCCGGAACTGGACCGAGACGAAGCGCTTGCCGTCGGCCGGGTGGGTGAACTCGTCCTCGCCCTCGGCGTTGTCGACCACCTTCACCAGCGTCACGTCGGCGGTGTCGGCCGGGTCGTTGCCCTTGAGCGCGATGGTGTCGCCGAGCTTGGCGGGCGCCTTGCCGGTGTCGGCGGGCTTGTCCCCGGCGGGCTTGGCGGCCTCGGAGCCGGTGGCGGCCGCGGTCTGCTTCGCCTCCGTCGAGACGGAGGCGCCGCCGGTGGAGTCGCACGCCGTCGCGCTCAGGGTGACCAGCGCGGCGCCCAGCAGCAGGACGGCGGTGCGGCGGGTGGCGCCGCGCCGGGCGGTGGCGCGGCGGACGGCGGTGCGGCGGGCGTTCGCGGACATGGGTGTCTCCCGGTGATCGGTGGTCTTCCCTGCGCCGCCCCGTTCGGTGGCGACGGAGAGATCACACCACTCGGCCGTGAACCATGTCAATGCGATTTCACAAAAGAGCTCTGTTCACATGTGAACTGTGATCGAGGGGTGCGTCGCTATGCTGTGCGGTCACAGCCCCC
>NZ_JBIVVI010000668.1:0-5098 GCF_044757675.1 Kitasatospora sp. NPDC091257 | reverse complement strand
GTCCCCGTCCCGGACGAGGGCCTCGAACTGGCCTTCGGAGAGCGTGCCGTGGCCTCCGTAGTGCAGCCCTGCCAGCGTCGGCGACCCGTGCTCGCCCGCCCGGGTCAGCACGTACTCGGCGGCCTTCGCGCGACGCTCGGCCTGCCGCTGCTCCCACTCCTGCCGGCCCTGTGCCTCGGCCTTGGCCCATGCCGCCGGGACGACCGGGTCCGTGCCGTAGACCCGGGCGACCAGATCCGGCACCCGGCCCGGGATGTTCCACGCTCCTGCGGCGGCCGCCACCCGCTCGACCTCGGCGGCCGTCCGCAGGAGAAGGTAGCGGCCGTAGATCCCCTCGGAGGCGCGCAGGATGTACGGCGCGCCGTCACCGTCGAGGCCGACGCCGGTGACGACGACCGTGGGCCGGGACAGCGCGTGGGGGCGCTTGACGCCGTCGTGGCGGTGGAGGCGGCCGATGCGCTGGAGGAGGAGGTCGATCGGGGCGAGGTCGGTGATCAGCAGGTCGGCGTCGACGTCGAAGGACTGCTCCGCGAGCTGGGTGGCGACCACGATCAGTCTGCCGGGCCGCTCGACACCCTTCGCCGGCGGTCCGAGCTTGTCCAGCACCTCCTGCGTACGGTCGGCCCGATGGCCCGCGTGCAGGCGGCCGTGCAGAAGGCGGACGTCGGTGCCGTACTCCTTGTGGAGGGCGTCGAACGTGGCCTGGGCGCGGGCCACGGTGTTGCGGATGATCAGTACGCATCCGCCGTCGGCCAGCCTCTCCTTCAGATAGTCCGCCACGGCGGCGTCCGCCGGTTCCGGTACGTGCTGCGCGCCCTGGTGGGAAGCGCTACGCGTCGGCGGCTCGTCGAGCACCTCGATCCGCACCTTGAGGTCCTCGCGCCAGGATCCGGTGCTCTCGACCAGCAGCTGTGGGCTGCCGCCCTGTCCGGGCCAGGCCGCCGTCACGCTCGGGTAGCCCTGCGGCTCGGGGAGCTCCAGGGTCTCCGGAACCTCAGCGGACCGCGTACCAGCCAGGTATGCGGCGACCAAGCGGCGGCGCTGCTCGGGTGGCAGGGTCGCCGACAGCAGCACCACCGGCACCCCGGCCTGGCCGAGCCACCACAGGCCCTCCAGGAGGAACTGCGACATGTAGACGTCGGCGGCGTGGACCTCGTCCAGGATCACGACCTTGCCCACCAGGCCCGCCATCCGGAGCATCACGTGCTTGGTCCGGGTCGCGGCGTACAGGAGCTGGTCGATGGTGCCGACCGCGAACGGACTCAGCAGACCGCGGCGACGGCCCAGGAACCACTCGGCGGGAGCCCTGCGCTCCCCGTCCGGGCATCCGTCGCAGGAATCCGAGGACAGGCCGTACTCGTCCACGGTACGGAAGGGGTCGTCCGCCTCCTGACCCCACTCTCCTGCCCCCTCGAGCAGGCCACGCCATTCCTTGTTGAACATCCGCTTTCCATGCAGCAGCGCGACCTGGTCCTCCAGTCCGTCGCCGACCCCGCGCAGCCACGACCGGACCTGGGTGAACATCGGGTCCGCGGTCGCCTGGGTCGGCATGCCCAGGAACACCCCGTCCGCACCGTGACGCGCGGCCATCAACTCGGCCGCCGCCAGCGCCGCCTTCGTCTTCCCCTCCCCCATCGGCGCCTCGACGATCACCAGGCCCGCCCCGCCCATCCGGCGCACCACGTCGAGCACCAACTCCTGCGAGGGCCTGGGCCCGTGGCCGAAGCGGTCCCGGAACGTCTCCGGACCGGGTACCGGCAACACTCCCCACCCACCACGCAGGCCGAGCCGCTCCCACGCCGCCGCGGCCCGCTGCCGCGCCTGCGGCATCGTCACCGCCGCCAGGTCCAACACCCCGGCGAAATGCCGCTCATCGCTGGCGATCCAGTCCGCCATCACCACGAAGCCGGACAGCTGGAGCTGCACCGCACGCCCCGGCACCAGGACAGGTTCCACCGCGGCCAACCGTGACTCTCCCTCGAAGCCGAGCTCCCGGGAGAACACCTCCACCAGCGCCGACTGAGCCAGCTTCCAGGACGGCCCCTTCCCCTGCAGGTCCGCCTTCTTCGGAGGCAACTGGCCCAGGGCGGGGAATCGGCCGTGGTGGCCGGCGACCAACGGCCAGACCCACTCGACCTGCTCCTCCGCCCACCCCGCGTCGGCGAGCACAGCCCGCAGCAGACGGCCGCCGGCCTTGTCGTGCCGCCAGGTCTCCGAGTTCACCGCGTACTTGTTCCAGGACAGGCCCGACCCGCGGACGGCGGCCTCCCCGGCGGGGTCAAGGCGTTGGAAGGCGGGCACGGCCTTGCCGCAGTCATGAATCCCGCACAGCCACGCGAACAGACGCCGCCCCATCCCCCGCCCCCCGGCGACGGCGTCCAGACGCCGCCGCGTGACCGCTGGAAGGTAACGGTCCCACACGATCTCCGCCACCGCCGCGGTGTCCAGCATGTGCGACAACAGCAGGTTGGCAGTCCCCCCGGCCCGCCCCGCCGACTTGCCCCACAACGCCCCGAGCCAGCCCCTGGCCTCGGGCGGGTACAAGCGCCAGCGGTCCTCAACCATCGTCCTGAACCTCCATGAACGAGTACGCTCACGAGCCTAGGACCCAGCACTGACAACCCGCCCAGCCCATCGAAGAGATGACGTCACCACATGAGCACCACGACGGATCGCCGACCGAATCGAACTGAATCAACCAGCGCCTACTGAAACGCATCACCGCAGCTCAGGAAGTGTCGGCCCCGCGCTCGCGGGGGTTGCTCCACCGTGACCACCTCGCGCGGCCCTGTCCTCATGTCGGCCCCGCGCTCGCGGGGGTTGCTCCCTGCCGTGGCCCGGCGCCACCCCGACGAACGGGTCGGCCCCGCGCTCGCGGGGGTTGCTCTTCGCGGACGCCCGCAACGGCAAAGTCTCCGTGGTCGGCCCCGCGCTCGCGGGGGTTGCTCCTCCACGTCGTCCCGCCCGCCCCGGACCCGGCGGTCGGCCCCGCGCTCGCGGGGGTTGCTCCCCGGATCTTGGGTTCCACGGGGAGGCCGGCGGGTCGGCCCCGCGCTCGCGGGGACTGTTCCGGCCGCGCGGGGATCGGCTGCCGCGGGTCTTCAGGGCGGTGGTGGCCTGGTCCACAGCCGGGCGGCGGTGGCGGTGGGGTCCTGGGCGGCGTCCAGCCGAGGGTCTGCAGCACGCGACCGCCGCCTACGGGCACTTCACGGTGGAGGAATCACCGGCTGAGGTCGCCGCCGCCCTGCGCGAACTGCTCGCGCGTCAGCCCGTTGCGCCGATCGGAGCAGCCGCTGGATGCACGCCGAGTGGTCGGCCAGGGCCAGGCGGTGGGCTCGAAGCGCAGCGCCCCGCCGCCCGGTGGGGGTGGAGGGCGCGCTCGCGGCAGACGAGCCACGCGTACACCGCGGTCGGAGGCCACTCGTCGTCACCGGCGCATCGGTCCCGGCGGCCCGGCACGAGTGCTCCGCATCCTCGTGGATGCGGAGTCCGGCCGTCGAAGTGACAGCCGGGCTCGGCCCCGGGCCCGAGCCTGGACTCGCCGTCGGCTTCGTGGGGTCCGTGGCTCGAGCAGGGCACGCCCGGCCATGCAATGTCTATTAATTGTTTACATGAGTCTTTTGTGTTCTCCGCGTTCGCTGCAAAAGTCGCCCGGCGTGGAATTCCATGATCAGCCGAGGTCATCGGTCTCCAACCGGTGCCCGCACAGCATCGAGGAGCCTCAGCCGGTCCACCGGAAGCCCCTCGCGCACAGGCGCCGGCCTGACAGCATGTCGCCGTGACTGGAGAGGTGCACAACCACAACGAGGGATCGCCTCGGAACTTGATCCAGGCGAGGAACATCGGCGCCGTCCACATCGGCTCCGTCCTCGCGCCCCGCCAGGGAGAGCCGGCCCCCGCCGACGCCGAGGAAAGCGCCTTGGACGGGCTGGCCCGCGAGGTCCTGGAGCAGTGGCGTGACGAGGCCAACGTCCGCGGTCTGCGGGAGCGGGTTCCGATGCTGGTTCCGTGGGAGCTGGAGCAACCTCACGGGAGCGACTCGCACAGGGGGGTGCCTGAGCAGCTCGGGTTCGAGGACGTGGTCGCTCGACTCCGGGCGCTCGCACCGCACCAGTTGGTGGTCACCGGTCCTGGCGGGGCGGGAAAGTCTTCCCTGGTCGTCCTGATCGTGGTCGAACTGCTGGAAGCCAGAGCCAGGGTCCCCGGCTCGCGGGAGAGCGTCCCGGTCATCCTGTCGATGTCCGAGTGGGAGCCGGGGATCAGCATCCAGGACTGGGTCGTCAGACGTATCGGCGAGGACTACGGGGATCTCGTGGCAGGTCTGGATCGGCCCACCGTCGAGTCCCTGGTGCGGAGTCGGCGGATCGTTCCCGTGCTCGACGGCTTCGACGAACTGCTGCCGCTGGCTCGCACGAACGCGGTGGAAGCACTGAAGCGCGCGCTCGGCAGCAAGGACCCCCTGGTCCTGACGTCCCGGCCGGAGGCGTACCGGCATGCCGTGGACTCCTCGCCGGTGCTGCGCGGTGTGCCCGTTCTGCGTGCCCGCCCCGTCCCGCCGCAGGCCGGCAGGGCCTACCTCGCCCAGATGTGCCATCGGGACCGGCTCGGCCCCTGGCAGGCTCTCTTCGACGCCATGGAGGGCGACCCCGAGGGCCCGGTCGCCACCGCCCTGTCCTCTCCGCTGATGCTCTGGCTCGCGGCGACGGTGTACGCGCCGAAGGAGTCCGATCCTCGGGAACTGCTCGATGCGACGCTGCTCCCCACGCAGGCGGACATCGAGGGCCATCTCCTGGACGGGCTGATCCCTGCCGTCTGCGCGCAAGGGCCGCGGCCCTCCTACCTCCCCGGGCCGGTGCCCCGTTGGAGGCCCGACTGCGCGCCCGCGTACTTCCGCTTCCTGGCCGATGACCTCCACCGCCGGCGCACCCATGACATCGCATGGTGGCAGCTGCGGAGCCTGCTGACCGAGCCGGGCGTCTGGGGCGCCGTCGTCCTCGTCGTCGTGGGCGTCTGCGGCACTGCGGCCGGCTACGCGATCGCAGGACTGGCCACCCTCCTGGGGGCCGCTCCCCCGCGACCCGGGCTCGGGATCCCGGGG
>NZ_JBIVVI010000667.1:0-5098 GCF_044757675.1 Kitasatospora sp. NPDC091257 | reverse complement strand
GGCTTCTACCAGGCGCTCACCGAGGCCGGTTACGGCTACGGCCCCGCCTTCCAGGGCCTGCGCGCCGCCTGGCGCGACGGCAGCACCGTCTACGCCGAGGTCGCCCTGCCCCAGGACGTCCAGGCCGACGGCTACGGCGTGCACCCCGCACTGCTGGACGCCGCCCTGCACGCCGCCGCCCTCGACGCCGAGGCCGGAACCAGGCTGCCCTTCGCCTGGACCGGCGTCTCGCTCCAGGCCGTCGGCGCCACCACGCTGCGGGTCGCCCTGACCCGCGGCCCCGGCGGAACCACCGTGCGGGCCGCCGACCCCACCGGCGCCCCCGTGTTCGCCGTCGACGCGCTGGCCGCCCGGGAGGTCACCCCCGAGGCCCTGGACGGCAGCGCCGCGCGCGGCGTCCACGACGCCCTGTTCGCCCTGGACTGGGTGCCCGCGACCGACCCGACCGCGACCCCCGACACCACCGGCTGGGCGGTGCTCGGCGCCGACGACGCCGGACTGCCGCGGGCCGTCCGCCACCCGGACCTCGCCGCGCTGACCGCCGCCCTCGACGCGGGCGCGCCCACCCCGGCCGTCGTCGTCCTGCCGGTCCCGTCCGGCGACGACGCGCAGGCCGTGCTGGGCGCCACCTCCGCCGTCCTCGGCCTGCTGCGCGACTGGCTCGCCGAGGAGCGGCTCGGCACGTCCCGGCTGGTGCTGCTCACCCGCGGCGCCGTCGGCGCGGACGCCGACCTCGCGGGCGCCGCCGTGCACGGCCTGGTCGCCTCGGCCCAGGCCGAGCACCCAGGCAGCTTCGTCCTGGTCGACCGCGACCCGGCCGGGGACGGCGGCCCCTGGCCGTCCGCCGTGGACACCGAGCCCCGCACCGCGCTGCGCGACGGCGCCGTGCTGCTCCCGCGCCTGGTCCGCACCCCGGCCGCGGACACGCCCGCGCTGCCCGAGTCGGTGCTGATCACCGGCGGCACCGGAACACTGGGCGGCCTGGTCGCCCGGCACCTGGCCGCCCGGCACGGGGTGCGCCGGCTGGTGCTGCTCGGCCGGCGGGGCGCCGACGCCCCCGGCGCGGCCGAACTGGTCGAGGGACTGCGGGCACTGGGCGCCGACGCGACGGTCGTCGCCTGCGACGCCGCCGACCGCGACGCGCTCGCCGCCGTGCTGGCCGAACACCCGGTCACGGGCGTCGTCCACGCGGCCGGCGTGATCGACGACGGCACCGTCGGCTCGTACGACGACGCCCGGCTGGCCGGGGTGCTGCGGCCCAAGGTGGACGCGGCGCTCAACCTGCACGAGCTGACCGCCGACCGCGAACTCGGCCTGTTCGTCCTGTTCTCCTCCGCCGCCGGCACCTTCGGCCCGGAGGGCCAGGCGGCCTACGCGGCGGCGAACGCGGCCCTGGACGCGCTGGCCGCCCGCCGCGCCGCCGCGGGCCTCGCGGCGGTCTCGCTCGGCTGGGGCCTGTGGGCCGGCGCCAGCGGGATGACCGGCCACCTCTCCACCGAGCAGGTCGCCCGGGCCTCCCGCACCGCGGAGTCGCTCGGCGACGCCGACGGACTCGCCCTGTTCGACGCGGCCGTCGGCTCCGCACGCCCGCACCTGCTGCCGATCCGGCTGCGCTCGGCCGCCGGCCCGGACGGCGAGGTGCCGCCGCTGCTGCGCGCACTGGTCCGCCCGGCCCCGCGGCGCGCCGCCGCCGCCGAGACCGCCACCGGCTCGCTCGCGCACCGGCTGACCGGGCTCACCGAGGCCGAGCAGACCCGGACGGTCGGGGAACTGCTCGCCACCGAGGTCGCCGCCGTCCTCGGCCACGCGAGCGCGGCCGCCGTCGAGCCCGGCCGGGCCTTCAAGGACCTCGGCTTCGACTCGCTGCTCGCGGTCCGGCTGCGCAACCGGCTCCAGGAGGTCACCGGGCTGCGGCTGCCCGCCACCCTGGTGTTCGACCACCCGACCCCGGCCGTGCTGGCCGAGTTCGTCCGCGCCGAGCTGCTCGGCCGGCGCCCGGCCGCCCCGGCCGCCACCGGGCCCTCCGCCACGACCGCCGCCCCGGACGAGCCGATCGCGATCGTCGGCATGAGCTGCCGCTACCCCGGCGGCGTCACCGACCCGGACCGGCTGTGGAAGCTGCTGGCCTCCGGCGGGGACGGCATCACCGCCTTCCCGACCGACCGCGGCTGGGACGTCGGCGCCGTGTACGCCGGCGAGAGCGCGGGCGCCGCGACCGTCTTCGAGGGCGGCTTCCTGCACGACGCCGCCCGGTTCGACGCCGGCCTGTTCGGGATCTCCCCGCGCGAGGCACTGGCGATGGACCCGCAGCAGCGCCTGCTGCTGGAGGCCTCCTGGGAGGCCTTCGAGAGCGCCGGACTGGACCCGACCGCGCTGCGCGGCAGCCGGACCGGTGTCTACGCCGGACTGATGTACCACGACTACGCGACCGGCGGCGGAGCCGTCCCGGACGAGGTCCAGGGCTTCCTCGGCACCGGCAACGCGGGCAGCGTCGCCTCCGGCCGGGTCTCCTACACCTTCGGTCTGGAGGGCCCGGCGGTCACCGTGGACACCGCGTGCTCCTCCTCCCTGGTGGCCATGCACCAGGCGGCCCAGGCGCTGCGCTCCGGTGACTGCGACCTGGCGCTGGCCGGCGGTGTCACCGTCCTCGCCACGCCCTCGGTGTTCACCGAGTTCAGCCGCCAGGGCGGGCTGGCCGCCGACGGGCGCTGCAAGGCCTTCTCGGCCGCCGCCGACGGCAGCGGCTGGTCGGAGGGCGTGGGCCTGCTGGTGCTGGAGCGGCTCTCCGACGCCCGCCGCAACGGGCACCAGGTGCTGGCGGTGGTGCGGGGCACCGCCGTCAACCAGGACGGTGCGTCGAACGGTCTGACGGCGCCGAACGGCCCGTCGCAGGAGCGGGTGATCCGGCAGGCGCTGGCCAACGCCGGACTCTCGGCCGCCGAGGTCGACGCCGTGGAGGCGCACGGCACGGGCACCAAGCTGGGCGACCCGATCGAGGCCCAGGCGCTGCTGGCCACCTACGGTCAGGGCCGTTTCGCGGACCGGCCGCTGTGGCTGGGATCGATCAAGTCCAACATCGGGCACACCCAGGCCGCCGCCGGTGTGGCGGGTGTGATCAAGATGGTGCTGGCGATGCGGCACGGCGTCCTGCCGGCGACCCTGCACGTGGACGCGCCGTCCCCGCACGTGGACTGGTCGGCCGGTGCGGTGGAGCTGCTCACCGAGGCCCGGCCGTGGCCCGAGGCGGACCGGCCGCGTCGCGCGGGTATTTCCTCCTTCGGGATCAGCGGTACCAACGCCCATGTGATCCTCGAATCCGTGTCCGAGCCGCGCCCGGCGGAGCCCGCTGTTCCGGGCGCGGGCCCGGTGCCGTGGCTGCTGTCGGGCCGGACGCCGGCGGCGTTGGGTGCGCAGGCGGAGCGGCTGCGGGAGTTCGTGCTGGGGCGTCCGGAGGCGTCGGTGGCGGATGTGGCGTCCGCGTTGCTGTCGCGGGCGGGTCTGGAGCACCGTGCGGTGGTGCTGGGTGCGGACCGGGAGGCGTTGCTGGACGGCCTCGCGGTGCTCGGTGGCGAGGGTGTGGTCCGGGGCCGGGTCGTCCCGGGTGACGTGGTGTTCGTGTTCCCGGGTCAGGGTTCGCAGTGGGTGGGCATGGCGTGGGAACTCGCCGAGGCCTCACCGGTGTTCGCGGCCAGGTTGGCCGCGTGCGAGGCGGCGTTGGCGCCGTTCACGGACTGGTCGCTGACCGAGGTGCTGCGTTCGGGCGCGGAGTTGGACCGGGTGGACGTGGTCCAGCCGGTGCTGTGGGCCGTGATGGTGTCGCTGGCGGAGGTGTGGCGGGCGCACGGTGTGGAGCCGTCGGCGGTGATCGGTCACTCGCAGGGTGAGATCGCGGCGGCGGTGGTGGCTGGTGCGCTGTCCGTGGAGGACGGTGCCCGGGTGGTCGCGCTGCGCAGCCGGGCGCTGATCGAACTGGCCGGTGACGGCGGCATGGTGTCGCTTGCGGTCGGCCAGGAGACCGCCGAGGGGCTGATCGTCGGCTTCGACGGCCGGATCTCGGTGGCCGCGTACAACGGCCCGTCCTCGACGGTGGTGTCGGGCGAGCCGGACGCGCTGGACGAGCTGATGGCGCTCTGCGAGGAGAACGGGGTGCGGGCCCGCCGGATCCCGGTGGACTACGCCTCGCACTCCGCCCAGGTCGACCGGCTGCGCGGGCGCATCCTGGACGACCTGGCCGGGATCAGCCCGACCACGTCCACGGTGCCGCTCTACTCGACGCTGACCGGCACCCCGATCGACACGGCGCGGATGGACGCCGGGTACTGGTTCGACAACCTGCGCTCCCCGGTGCGCTTCGAGGAGGCGACGCGGGCGCTGCTGGCCGGTGGCCGGGCGGTGTTCGTGGAGTGCAGCCCGCACCCGGTGCTGACGGTGGGTGTGCAGGAGACCGCCGACGCGGTCGAGGCCGAGGCGGCCGTGCTGGGCACGCTGCGGCGAGGCCAGGGCGGCCCCGAGCAGGTGCTGCTGGCGCTGGCGGAGGCCTGGACCGCCGGTGCGCCCGTCGACTTCACCGCGCTGCTGCCCGCCGGTCGCCCGGTCGAGCTGCCGACCTACGCCTTCCAGCGCGAGCACTACTGGCTGGAGGCGGCCGCCGTGGCGGCCGAGGGCGACCCGACCGAGGCGCGGTTCTGGGACGCCGTCGAGCGCGGGGACCTGGCCGAGCTCTCGGAGTCCCTGGAACTGGACGAGGACGGCGCGCTGCGCTCGCTGCTGCCGGTGCTGTCCTCGTGGCGGCAGCGGCGCCGGGTGGATTCGGTGGTGGACTCCTGGCGGTACCGGGTGACGTGGAAGCCGTTGGCGGGTTCGGCGGAGGGGCGGCTGTCGGGCCGTTGGCTGCTGGTGACGGGTGCGGGTGCGGGTGCGTCGGTGGAGGGCGTGGAGAGCGCGCTGCTGGCCGCCGGTGCGGAGGTTGTTCCGCTGGCCGTCGACGGCGCGGGCCGGGAGGAACTGGCCGCGCGGATCGGCGAGTTGAACGCCGGGGGCGAGTTCGCGGGAGTGGTCTCGCTGCTCGCCGTCGAGGAGCCGCACGCTGAGCCGCACG
>NZ_JBIVVI010000666.1:0-5102 GCF_044757675.1 Kitasatospora sp. NPDC091257 | reverse complement strand
CGATCTGGTGCCCGCGTCCCGCCCCCGGTGCCCGCGTCCCGCCCCCGGTGCCCGGGGCCGCGCCGCCGCTGCCCGGGGCCGCGCCGCCGGGCACCGTCCCGCGTCCGGCCGGCCGCCGGGGCGATCAGCCCGCGCAGTCCGGGCACAGTCCCCGGTAGGTGACCTCCGCCTGCACCACGGCGAATCCGAAGCGCTGCTCGGCCGGAAGGTCGGCGAGCGGATTGCCCCGCGGGTGGACGTCGCGGATGGCGCCGCAGCCGGTGCAGACCAGGTGCTGGTGGGGGTGGTGGGCGTTCGGGTCGTAGCGCTTGGCGCGCCCGTCGGTGGCCACCTCGACGACCTCGCCCAGGGTGACCAGTTCACCGAGCGTGTTGTAGACCGTCGCCCGGGAGATCTCCGGGAGGCGCTCCGCCGCCCGGGCGTGCACCTCGTCGGCGGTCAGGTGCACGTGCTCGCCGTCCAGGACCTCGGCCACGACACGCCGCTGGGAGGTGAGGCGCCAGCCGCGCCCGCGCAGCCGCTCCAGCAGGTCACTCATATCGGTTCACCTATTCAGGTCAAGGGGAGGACCGGAGTTTACCAATTCACCTCCGGTGCCTTCCGGTTCCCGATCGGATATGGCTTTGGTGTCTTTCTTGACTTGGAATCCGTCCATCGTAGGATCGGCTCCGGCGCTAGCCTGGGTGGCAGCAGCACGTGACTCCCGTCACTGCCGTGCGCAACGGCGGGCAGTGACAGCAGTGGCAACACGCGGCGCGCCAGGACCAGACAGCAGCAGTAGGTGCCGTAGGTAGCAGATGAAGACACCGTGATCCGCCTTGTGAGGGAAGGATTCCCATGTCTGACAACCACGATGCAACCGGCGTAGAGGCGAACGCGGAGGGCTGCCCGGTGAACCACGGGCGGGCGCCGCACCCCACCCAGGGCGGCGGGAACCGCCAGTGGTGGCCGGAACGGCTCAACCTGAAGATCCTCGCGAAGAACCCGGCGGTGGCCAATCCGCTCGGTGGCGGATTCGACTACGCCGAGGCCTTCAAGACCCTCGACCTCCCGGCCGTCAAGCGGGACATCCAGGAGGCCCTCTCCACCTCGAAGGACTGGTGGCCGGCCGACTTCGGCTACTACGGCCCCTTCATCATCCGGATGGCCTGGCACAGCGCCGGCACCTACCGGATCAGCGACGGCCGCGGCGGCGCCGGCGGCGGCCAGCAGCGCTTCGCCCCGCTGAACAGCTGGCCCGACAACGCCAGCCTCGACAAGGCCCGCCGCCTGCTGTGGCCGGTGAAGAAGAAGTACGGGCGCGCCCTGTCCTGGGCCGACCTGATCATCCTGTCCGGCAACGTGGCCCTGGAGGGCATGGGCTTCGCCACCTTCGGCTTCGGCGGCGGCCGGGTCGACGAGTGGGAGCCGGACGAGGACGTCTACTGGGGCCCGGAGACCACCTGGCTCGGCGACGAGCGCTACACCGGCGACCGCGAGCTGGAGAGCCCGCTGGCCGCCGTCCAGATGGGCCTGATCTACGTCAACCCCGAGGGCCCCAACGGCAACCCGGACCCGATCGCCGCCGCCCGCGACATCCGCGAGACCTTCTACCGGATGGCGATGAACGACGAGGAGACCGTCGCGCTGATCGCCGGCGGCCACACCTTCGGCAAGACCCACGGCGCCGGCCCGGCCGACAGCGTCGGCCCGGCCCCCGAGGATGCCCCGATCGAGCAGCAGGGCCTCGGCTGGAAGAGCACCTTCGGCACCGGCGTCGGCGGCGACGCGATCACCAGCGGTCTGGAGGGCACCTGGACGCCCACCCCGATCACCTGGGACAACAGCTTCTTCGAGACGCTGTTCGGCTACGAGTGGGAGCTCACCAAGAGCCCGGCCGGCGCGCACCAGTGGAAGCCCAAGGACGGCGGCGGCGAGGGCACCGTCCCGGACGCCCACGACCCGGCCAAGCGGCACGTGCCGATCATGCTCACCACGGACCTGTCGCTGCGCTTCGACCCGGTCTACGAGCCGATCTCCCGGCGCTTCCTGGAGAACCCGGAGGAGTTCGCCGACGCCTTCGCCCGCGCCTGGTACAAGCTGACCCACCGCGACATGGGCCCGGTGGTCCGCTACCTCGGCCCCGAGGTCCCGGGCGAGCACCTGCTCTGGCAGGACCCGCTGCCGGGGGTCACGTACCGGCCGATCGGCGCGGCCGATGTCGCCGACCTCAAGCGGCGGATCAACGCCACCGGCCTGTCGGTGTCCGAACTGGTCTCCACCGCCTGGGCGGCGGCCTCCTCCTTCCGCTCCAGCGACAAGCGCGGCGGGGCCAACGGCGGCCGCATCCGGCTCCAGCCGCAGATCGGCTGGGAGGTCAACGAGCCCGACCGGCTGGCCACGGTGCTGCGCGCCCTGGAAGGCGTGCAGCAGGAGTTCGACGCGCAGGCCGGCGACAAGCGGGTCTCGCTCGCGGACCTGGTGGTGCTGGCCGGCGGCGTCGGCATCGAGCAGGCCGCCAGGGCGGCCGGGCTGGCCGTCGAGGTGCCGTTCGCGCCCGGCCGGGTGGACGCGCCGCAGGAGCTGACCGACACCGAGTCCTTCGCCGCGATGGAGCCCAAGGCGGACGGCTTCCGCAACTGGGTCGGCAAGGGCAACCGGCTGCCGGCCGAGTACCTGCTGCTCGACAAGGCCAACCTGCTGGGCGTCAGCGCGCCCGAGCTGACCGTCCTGGTCGGTGGCCTGCGCGTGCTGGGCGCCAACCACGGCGGGTCCACGCACGGTGTGCTCACCGGGACCCCCGGCGTGCTGACGAACGACTACTTCGTCAACCTGCTGGACCTGGACACCGCGTGGAAGGCCACCTCGGAGGACGCCCACACCTTCGAGGGCCGGGACGGTTCGGGCCGGGTGCGCTGGACCGGCACCCGCGCCGACCTGGTCTTCGGCTCGAACGCCGAACTGCGGGCCGTCGCCGAGGTGTACGCGGCCGACGACGCCAAGGAGAAGTTCGTCGAGGACTTCGTCGCGGCCTGGGTCAAGGTCATGAACGCGGACCGCTTCGACCTCCGCTGATCCGCGGCGCCTGACGACGGGAGCCCGGGGCGGCGAGGCCCCGGGCTCCCGTCGCGCGTCACCGGCCCCGAGCCGGATCGGCGACGGACCCCACGCTGACCAGCCCGGTCTCGTACGCCGCGACCACCACCTGGGCCCGGTCCCGCAGGCCCAGCTTGCCGAGGATCCGGGCCACGTGCGTCTTCACCGTCGCCTCGGACAGCCCCAGTCGGGCGGCGAGTTCGGCGTTGCTGAGGCCGCGGGCGAGCAGCCCCGTCACCTCCAGCTCGCGCGGGGTGAGCGTGCCCAGCTCCCGGTGCGGGGCGGCGGGGCCGGCCGGGCTCTCCGGGCGGGCGAAGCGCTCGACCAGACGGCGGGTGATCGCCGGGGCGAGCAGCGCGTCCCCGGTGCGGACCAGCCGGACGGCGGCCGCCAGGTGCTCCGGGGTGACGTCCTTCAGCAGGAAGCCGCTGGCCCCGGCGGCCATCGCCGCGTAGACGTAGTGGTCGAGGTCGAAGGTGGTCAGCATGATGATCCGCGGCGGCTCCTGCGCGCCGTCCGCCAGGATCCGGCGGGCGGCCTCCAGCCCGTCCAGGCCGGGCATCCGGATGTCCATCAGCACCACGTCCGGCCGGCAGCGGCGGACGGCGGCGACGGCCTGCTCGCCGTCCTCGGCCTCGGCCACCACCTCGATGCCCTCCGACTCCAGGATCAGCCGGAACCCGGTGCGGACCAGGGCCTGGTCATCGGCGACCACCACCCGCAGCGGCTGCTCGGTCATGAACTCTCCAGGGGAATCAGGGCCTTGACGCGGTAGCCGCCGCGCGGCCGGGGGTCGGTGTGCAGGGTGCCGCCGTAGACGGCGAGGCGTTCGCGCAGGCCGAGCAGGCCGCGTCCGTTGCCGGTGGCGGCGGCGCCGGTGGGGCGTCCTCCGGTGTCGGTGACCTCCACCAGCAGCCGGTCGGGGGCGTACTCGACGGTCACCGCGGCGTGGGCGCCGCCCGCGTGCTTGACGGTGTTGGTGAGCGCCTCCTGGACGACCCGGTAGGCGGCCAGCTCGACCCCGGGCGGGACGGCGCGGCGCTCGCCGCGGACGGTCAGCTCGACCGGCAGCCCGGCCTGCCGGACGCCGTGGACCAGCGTCTCCAGCCGGCCGAGGCCCGGCTGCGGGCTGAGGCCGGCCCCGGCGGCCGGGTTGTCGGCGCTCTCCGAGTCGATGGTCAACAGGCCCATCACGTGACGGAGTTCGGTCATCGCCGCGCGGCCGCCGGACTCCACCGCGAGCATCGCCTCGCGGGCCCTCTCCGGCGCGGTGTCCAGGATCTTGCGGGCCGCCCCGGCCTGGATCGTCATCATGCTCACGTTGTGGGTGACGACATCGTGCAACTCCCGGGCGATCCTGGCCCGTTCGAGCTCCACCGCGCGCTGCAGCGCGGCCAGCTGCTCGCGCTCCAGGGCGGAGAGCCGCTCCCGTCCCTCCTCCACCCGGCGGCGCCACATCCGCAGTTCGTACGCGACCGCGAACACCGGCACCAGGAGCAGGACGGCGATCACCCCGTTGGGGAAGTGCGGCAGTTTGGCCGCGGAGAAGAGCACCACCAGGGCGGCGGTGGCGGCCGGCAGGCCGAGCAGCAGGGCCCGGGGGCGGCGCCCGTACGCGGCGGCGCTGTACGCGGCGACGACCACCGCCACGCCCGCCGAGTACGCGATGTCCTGCGACTGGTGCCGGACCAGCAGCGCGGCCGGCAGCACCGTCCACAGCACCGCCAGCGGGTAGCGGCGGCGCAGGACCAGCGGCAGCGGGACGAGCGGCACCAGCAGCAGCAGCCAGGACAGCGCCGTTCCGTGCGGGCCGCCCGCGATGGTCGCGTAGCGCCCGCCGGTGAAGGCGAGGAAGAGGGCCAGGGCCACGTCGAAGGCCTGGCCGCGCCGGGTCGGCCGGGGCGGCGGCGCGGTGCCCGGGCCGTCGGCCGGGCGGACCGCCGCGCGCAGCCGGCGCACCGTCGGATGGTTGATCACCGGGACATTGTGGGGGATCGGAAGAGCGACGGGAACGGAAACATTGTACG
>NZ_JBIVVI010000665.1:0-5104 GCF_044757675.1 Kitasatospora sp. NPDC091257 | reverse complement strand
CCCGTCGCCGGCCGCCCCCCTTCCGCCGTCCAGTGCCAACTCACCTTTCGGTGACGAAAGTTGACTGAAGGTCCACCGCGGTGGGACGGGCGCTCCCGGGCGCCGGAACGGCGGTTCGGAGCACAGGGGTGGTGCGTGCGCGGTGTTTCGGGCTCCCCGGCGGCGCCCACCGCCCGTCCTCCTGACCTGCCGGAACGTCGGGCGCCCGGCCCGGCGCCCCCTACCAGGGCGGGCGCCGGGGCGCCAGGGCGCCGCCCCGACTCGGCCCTGGACGGGTGACGTTCTGGTGAAAGTGGGCATGCCAGGAATCACCGCCCGGCATGCTGTGCCGCGTGATGATGCGGATGGAGGTCCAGACCGTGAGCGCGAACCTGCCGGAGACCCTCGCCGAGGGAGCGGTCGTCCTGCCGGCGCCCCCTCGGGTGGTGGACGACCTGGCCCGTGACCTGACCCAGGCCGCCGCGGCCGTCCGGGCGGTGTCGCGCGCCCGTCGCACCGGTGGGGACGTCGCGGTCGCCGCCTACACCGCCGTGGTGTGCACCGGGCGGTCGGCCGCCACCGTCCTGGAGGAGGCCGCCGCCTGGTGCCGGCAGGCCCCCGAGGCCGAGGTGCACTCGCTGGCCTGGGCGCGGGTGCCGGGCCACCGGGAGGACGTCCACGAGTACCGCGTCACCCTGGCCGTCAGCTTCCCCGACGGCGAGACCGGCGAGCACCTCGGCGACACCCACCACGCCTGCCGCTGACGCGTATGATCACCCCATGACTGTGGGGGACACGAACGAGATGGTGAAGATCCCGACCGGCGAGGCGGACGACGCGACCGCGGGGGAGCGGGCCGACGGCCCGCGGGAGCTCTCGCGGCCCGCGGCCGTCGCGGTCACCGTGCTCGCGGCGGTGTGCGGTGCGGCGGTGCTGCTGGCCGTGTTCCACTGGCTGGGCTGGTCCGTGCCGTGGATCGGCTGGATCGTCGCCAAGGCCGGGATCAAGCTCGCCGTCGGGGGCTTCGCCGGGCTGGCGGTCGGGCTCTCCTGGCTCCGGGCCAGGCTGCGGTCCCGGCCCGGGAGTTGAGCACCCGGTTGGTCAACCGGCCTGCGGCGAGGGGCAGGTGAGGTCGCGAGCGGGCGCCTCGCCGTCCAGCAGGTACCGCTCGACCACCCCGCTGACGCAGGTGTTGGACGTGGGGTACTGGCCGTGGTCGCCGCTCCCGGTGACGGTGACCAGCCTGGAGCCGCGCAGCGCGCGATGCGCGCCGAGCGCCGCCTCGTAGTACGTCGCCGGATCGTGCACCGAGTTGAGCATCAGCGTGGTCGGCAGGTGGGCGCCCGTCACCTTGACCTCCGGCGCCGGGGCGACCGGCCACGCGGCGCAGACCGCGCTGAAGGCGAGCGTCCGGGCGCCGGCCAGCGGCCAGCGGGCGGTGTTCTCGGCGCCGCGCTCGATCCAGGTGTCCAGGTCCCTGGTCCACGGGGTGTCGTTGCAGGTCACGGCGAAGTACTCGGCGAGGAACTCCGGGGAGAGGTAGCTGCCGAAGACCTTCGCGGCCGCCGCCCTGGTCGCCGGGTCGAGGCCCTGCCAGTTGTCGACGGCGGCCAGGATCCGGGCCAGCTCCGGGAAGTCGGACGCCCGGTAGATCGCCGACATGGCGAGGCTGTCCAACTGGTTCGGGCCGATCGTCACCGAGCCCTCGACGATGGGGGAATCGTGCAGCGCGGCGCGCCGCTGCTCCCAGTGCGCCCGCACCTGCTCCGGCGTCGAGCCCCAGTGGTAGGTGGTGTCCCGCGCCGCGAGCCAGGGCACGAAGTCCTCGTCGAAGCGGCGCTGGAAGCTCATCGGCTGGCCCAGCTCGTACGTCTCCCAGGTGCCGTCGAAGCCGATGTTGCTGTCCAGCACCATCCGTTCGACCCGGTGCGGGAAGAGCGTCGCGTAGTAGGCGCCGATCATCGAGGCGTAGGAAGGACCGTAGTAGCCGATCTTGCGCTCGCCGAGCAGGCCGCGGAAGAGGTCGATGTCGCGGGCGGTCTGCTCGGTGGTCAGGTAGGGGATCAGGTCGCCGCTGCGCTCCTGGCAACTGGCGGCCAGTTTCCTGGAGTTGGCGATGACTCGGTCGATCGCGGCGGGGGACTGGTCGCGGTAGTCGCCGGCCAGGAACTCCTGCATCTCCGCCTCGGTCTGGCAGACCGCCTTGGTGCTCTCGCCGACCCCGCGCTGGTCGAAGCCGACGATGTCGTACGCGGCGGCGACCGCCGGGGCGCCGGCGGCCAGATTGGCCGGGCGCAGCAGGCCGGTGCCGCCGGGGCCGCCGGCCGCCATCAGCAGGGTGCCCTTGCGCTCGGCCGGGCCGGTGGCGCGGTGCCGGGAGACGGCGATGGTCAGATCGGCGCCGACACCGGGGTGGTGCCAGTCGCGCGGGGCGGTCATGGTGGCGCAGTCCAGGGCGGGCTGCCGGGCGCAGGGCTGCCAGTTCAGCGTCTGGTGGGTGTAGCGGGCGGGCGCCGGGGCGGCGTCGCCCGGGTCGCGGCCGGTGGCGGCGCCCGCGGTGGTGGGCACGGCCAGGCCGGCCAGGACGGCGGCCGCCACGGCCAGGGCGGCGCGACGGGCGTGCCGGGCGCGGGGCGGGGCGGCTTCGGTGCGCTGGGCTGCGGTCTTGGTCTTGCTCTTGGTCTCAGGCTCGGTCACGGGAACGATCCTGTCCGGCCCCGGCCTGATGATCGATCATCCCCACTACCGTCTTCGGGGTGGTGCTGGGTGCACCCCCGCCGTGGCGGGGGCTCCAGGCGGTCGAGCGCTCAGTAGGCGGCGGTGAACCGGGCCCGGCGGTGGACGGGCTGTTCGGCCTCGTCGAGGAGCGCGACGGCGAGGTCCTCCATGGAGATCGCCGAGTTGCCCTCGGCGTCGACCAGCAGGTCGTCGTGGCCGGTCCGGAACCGGCCGGTGCGCACGCCGGGTTCCAGGAGCGCGGCCGGGCTCAGGTAGGTCCAGTCGACGTCCGGGCCGACGGCACGGTAGAGGCCGAGCTGCTCGTCGCAGGCCTGGGCGATCGGCCGGATCTCGTCGGGGAAACCGGGGCTGTCGACCAGGGTGGTCCCGCCGCCGCCCGGGACGAGCAGGCTGCCCGCGCCGCCGACGGCCAGCAGCCGTACGCCGGTGCCGGCGATCCCGGCCAGCAGGCCCTTGGTGGCGACGGCCAGTTCGTGCTCGCTGCCGGGCAGCGGACGGGTGGCGGTGATCACCACGTCCTGTCCGGCCGCGATCCGGGCGACGTCCTCGGGGTCGCGGGCGTCGCCGACGACCAGGGCGGCGGCGGACGGCAGGCCGTGCGGCTTCGCCGGGTCCCGTACGACGGCGGTGACCTGGTGGCCGCGGGCCAGGGCCTCGGCCACGACCCGGCTGCCGACATTGCCGGTGGCGCCGAAAACGGTGATGCGCATGGGGTACTCCCTGTAGGTGGTGGGGATCGGTGGTGGTGGGGAACGGTGGGATCGGTGGGTGCGGGAACGGTGTCGGTGGGACGGGGTCAGGCGTTCTCGCGGACGGGCCGCGGGGTGTCCGCCGGCCCGGTTCCGGGTGCCGGCTCGGGCGCGGTGCGGGTCCGTCGGGTCTGGGCGGCGATCAGTGAGCCGAGCACGACCAGCGCGCCGAACGCCTGGAGCGGGCTGAGGTCCTGGCCGAGCGCCAGCCAGCCGAGCAGGGTGGCGACCACCGGGCTGAGCAGCGAGAGGAAGGAGACCGAGGTCGGCGGCAGCGCGCGCAGCCCCCGGAACCAGAGCGCATAGGTGACGGCCGCGCCGATCAGGCACAGGTAGGTGTAGCCGAGCACGTTGGCGAGCGTGTAGTGGGACGGCGGCGCGCCCTCGGAGAGCAGCGTGACCGGCACCAGCAGCAGTCCGCCGGCCGTGAGCTGCCAGCCGGTGGTGGCGAGCATCGGCGCGGGGGAGACCCAGCGCTTGGAGAGGACGATGCCGGCGGCCATCACCACGGCGCCGCCGAGCGCGGCGAGCACCCCGATCGCGTCCAGCTGGGCGTTGGCCCGCAGCACCAGCAGGCTGACGCCCGCGACGCCCGCGATGCCGGACAGCACGGTGCGCAGGGTGAGCCGGTCGCCGAGGACCAGGGCCGAGAGCCCGGCGGTGACCAGCGGCTGGACGGCGCCGACGGTGGCCGCGATGCCGCCGGGCAGACGGTAGGCGGCGATGAAGAGCAGGGCCTGGAACACCCCGATGTTGAGGGCGCCGAGGACCAGCGAACGCCACCACCAACTGCCCTGCGGCAGACGGCGGGTGAGGGCGACGAGGAGCAGCCCCGCGGGCAGGCAGCGGATGACGGCGGCGAGCAGCGGGCGGCCGGGCGGCAGGAGTTCGGTGGTGACCAGATAGGTCGTGCCCCAGACCGCCGGGGCGAGGGCCGTCAGCAGGACGAGGGCGAGGCGATTTCTTAGCACTAAGGCAATGTATCTCAGCGCTAAGGCATTCTTCACCGCATCGAGTGAGTGATGTGGCTCACAGTTACCTCACCACTAAGGAATCCACTGGGGATCGCCTACCCTGAACCCGTGGCAGATCATGTGGACCGCGTCGTCGCGCAATGGGGTGCCGAGCGCCCCGACCTGGACGTCTCCCCGATGGAGGTGTTCGGCCGGCTCAAACGCCTCTACCGGCTGGTGGACGCGGCACTCAACCGCACCTTCGCCGAGCACGGACTGGACGCCGCCTCCTTCGACGTGCTCGCCACCCTCAAGCGCAGCGGCCCGCCCTACCGCCTCACCCCCTCCGGACTGATGCAGTCCGCGATGGTCACCTCCGGTGCCATCACCCAGCGGCTGGACCGACTGGAGGCCCGCGGCCTGGTCACCCGGACCCGCAGCGACCAGGACGGCCGCAGCCGCGAGGTCGCCCTCACCCCCGAGGGGCACGCCCTGATCGACCGCGCGCTGCCCGACCACCTCGCCACCGAGCACCGGATGCTGGCGGGCCTCGACGAGGCGCAGCGGACGGCGTTCGTCGAGGTGATGCGCACCCTGCTGGCGGACTTCGGGGACAGCCCGGAGTAGCCCGGCCGGTGCCCGTGCCGTCCGGCCCGCGTCCGTACCCGGTGGGGCGGTGGCTCC
>NZ_JBIVVI010000664.1:0-5105 GCF_044757675.1 Kitasatospora sp. NPDC091257 | reverse complement strand
GCCCCCACCCAGATCGGTCATCGATCCCCTTAACCGACGGTGACGACCGGAGGATCGAACCGGCCGCCCGGGACGACGCGGTCCCGGCTGATTCTCGAACCGGCGTGCTAGCGCAGCGCCTGGAGGGAGACGTTACCGTACCGCAGCCTTACCCCCGCCCGGGCGGACGCACGGTCGGTGAGCGATCTCACCGACGGCACACGACACCGTTACGGTGCCCCCGACACCGTCACGGCCGTCCCGCCGGGCCTGGGCGGCGGCACCTGAGCCAGAGCCCCCGGGAGGGGCTCCTCCCCGGACACGAAAGGCCCGGGGCGCCCACCGCGACGGGTGCCCCGGGCCTTTCGCCTCCGCGCTAACCCGCCAGACAGCTCGGCCCGAGCAGCTGCTTCAGGTCCCCGAACAGCGCCGGGTCCGACTTCACCCGGTGCCGGTCCAGTCGCAGCACCGTGGTCTTGTTGCGGCCCTCCAGCCGCACCCGCACCTCGGTGGTGCCGCGGTGGCTGCCCAGCACCTCACCGAGCCGGGCCACCAGCGGCGGGGTGACCTTCCCGCTCGGGATGTTGATGACGATCGGCGCCTCGGCGTGCGCGTTCGACAGGTCGGGGACGGACAGCTCCATCCCCATCAGCCGCGGCACGTCCTCCCGCTTGTCCAGCTTGCCGCGCACGAAGACGACGGCGTCCTCGACGAGCTGCGAGGAGACCAGCTGGTAGCTGGCCGGGAAGAACATGCAGTCGATCGAGCCCGCGAGGTCCTCGACGGTCGCGATGGCCCAGGCGTTGCCCTGCTTGGTCATCTTCCGCTGGAGGCCCGAGATGATGCCACCGATGGTGATGATCGTCCCGTCCGGCCGCTCCGCGAGGTCCGCGACCGCGCAGTCCGCCTTGTCGGCGAGCACGTGCTCGATGCCGTGCAGCGGGTGCGAGGAGACGTACAGGCCGAGCATCTCCCGCTCCTGGGTGAGCAGGAAGGACTTCTCCCACTCCTCCTCGGAGAAGACGACGTCCAGGCCGAAGCTCGGCTCGTCCGCGGTGGCGTCGCCGCCGAAGAGGTCGAACTGCCCCTCGGCCTCCTTGCGCTTCACGCCGACGACGTTGTCGATCATCGGCTCGAACTGCGCGCTCAGGCCCTTGCGGGTGTGGCCGAGCGAGTCGAAGGCACCGGCCTTGATCAGCGATTCGACGGTCCGCTTGTTGCAGACCACCGACTCCACCTTGTCCAGGAAGTCGGGGAAGGACGCGAACTTCCCCTTCGCCTTCCGGGTCCGGATCATCGAGTCGACCACCGGCCCGCCGACGTTGCGGATGGCGGTCAGGCCGAAGCGGACCAGGGTGTCACCGTGCGGGGTGAAGTCCGAGTCCGACTCGTTGACGTCCGGCGGCAGCACCTGGATGCCCATCTTGCGGCACTCGTTGAGGTAGACCGCGGACTTGTCCTTGTCGTCCTTGACGGAGGTGAGCAGGCCGGACATGTACTCGGCCGGGTAGTTGGCCTTGAGGTAGGCCGTCCAGTACGAGACCAGCCCGTAGCCGGCGGTGTGCGCCTTGTTGAACGCGTAGCCGGAGAAGGGGACGAGGACGTCCCACACGGCCTGGATGGCCGCGTCGGAGTAGCCGCGCTCGCGGCATCCCTTCTGGAAGGGGACGAACTCCGCCTCCAGGATCTCCTTCTTCTTCTTGCCCATGGCCCGGCGCAGCAGGTCCGCCTGTCCGAGCGAGTAGCCGGCCAGGATCTGCGCGGCCTTCTGCACCTGCTCCTGGTAGACGATCAGGCCGTACGTCGGCCGGAGCACCTCCTCCAGGGGCTTCTCCAGCTCCGGGTGGATCGGGGTGATCTCCTGCTGGCCGTTCTTGCGCAGCGCGTAGTTGGTGTGGGAGTTGACGCCCATCGGGCCCGGACGGTACAGCGCCAGAACGGCGGAGATGTCCTCGAAGTTGTCGGGCTTCATCAGGCGCAGCAGCGAGCGCATCGGCCCGCCGTCGAGCTGGAAGACGCCGAGCGTGTCGCCGCGGGCGAGGAGTTCGTAGGTCGGCTTGTCGTCGAGCGGCAGCTTGAGCAGCTCGATCTTCTCGCCCTTGTTCTTCTCGATCGCCTTGACGGCGTCGTCCATGATCGTCAGGTTGCGCAGGCCGAGGAAGTCCATCTTGAGAAGGCCGAGGCCCTCACAGGTCGGATAGTCGAACTGCGTGATGGTGACGCCGTCGGTGTGCCGGGTCCAGACCGGGATGTGGTCGGTCAGCGGCTCGGCGGACATGATGACGCCGGCGGCGTGCACACCGGGCTGGCGGATCAGGCCCTCGATGCCGCGCGCGGTGTCGATGACCTTCCGGACGTCCGGGTCGGTCTCGTACAGCCCGCGGATCTCGCCGGCCTCGCTGTAGCGCGGGTGCGAGGAGTCGGTGATG
This sequence comes from Kitasatospora sp. NPDC091257, assembly GCF_044757675.1. Taxonomy (NCBI): domain Bacteria; kingdom Bacillati; phylum Actinomycetota; class Actinomycetes; order Kitasatosporales; family Streptomycetaceae; genus Kitasatospora; species Kitasatospora sp. NPDC091257. The sequence continues at coordinate 2,697 of NZ_JBIVVI010000664.1, read as the reverse complement.
CCGGAGAGCGGGATGCCCTTGCCCATGACGTCCGGCGGCATCGCCTTGGTGATCCGGTCACCCATCGCGTACGGGTAGCCGAGGACGCGCGAGGAGTCCTTGATGGCGGCCTTCGCCTTGATGGTGCCGTACGTGACGATCATGGCGACCTTGTCGGATCCCCACTTCTCCGTCACGTAGCGGATCACGTCACCGCGCCGGCGCTCGTCGAAGTCGATGTCGACATCGGGCATGGAGATGCGCTCGGGGTTGAGGAAGCGCTCGAAGATCAGGCCGTGCGGGATGGGGTCGAGGTCGGTGATGCCCATCGCGTACGCGACCAGCGAGCCGGCCGCCGAACCACGGCCGGGACCCACCGCGATGCCCTGGCTCTTGGCCCACATGATGAAGTCGGCGACCACGAGGAAGTACGCCGGGAACCCCATCTGGATGATGGTGTCCATCTCGTACTCGGCGAGCTTCTTGTGCTCCTCGTCGTACCCGTTCGGGAAGCGCCAGTCCATGCCCTTCCACACCTGGGACTTGAAGAAGTCCGCCTCGGACTCGAAGCCCTCCGGGATGGGGAAGCGGGGCATCAGGTTCTTGAACTTGAACATGCCCTCGGTGTCGACCCGGGAGGCGACGAGGAGCTGGCTGTTGCGGCAGCCCTCCTGCCAGGCGTCCGAGGAGTCGAGGGCGTACATCTCGGCGGCGGACTTGATGTAGTAGCCGGTGCCGTCGAAGCGGAAGCGGTCCGGGTCGGAGAGGTTCTTGCCGGTCTGGACGCAGAGGAGGAGGTCGTGCGCGCCGGCGTCGGCCTCGGTGGTGTAGTGCGAGTCGTTGGTGACGACCGGGGGGATGTTGAGCTTCCTGCTGATCTCCAGCAGCCCGTCGCGGACCCGCTTCTCGATGTCGAGGCCGTGGTCCATCAGCTCCAGGAAGTAGTTCTCCTTGCCGAAGATGTCCTGGTAGTCGGCGGCGGACTTCAGGGCCTCGTCGACCTGGCCGAGGCGCAGCCGGGTCTGCACCTCGCCGGAGGGGCAGCCGGTGGTGGCCATCAGGCCGCCGGACAGCTCCGCGATCAGCTCCTTGTCCATCCGGGGCCACTTCACCAGCCAGCCCTCGGCGTAGGAGCGCGAGGTCAGCTTGAAGAGGTTGTGCAGGCCCTCCTTGTTGCGGGCCCAGATGGTCTTGTGGGTGTACGCGCCGGACGCGGAGACGTCGTCCCGCTTCTGGTGCGGCTGGCCCCACAGGATGCGCTTGGTGTTGGAGCGGGACTCCGGGGCGACGTACGCCTCGATGCCGATGACGGGGGTGATGCCCGCGTCGGTCGCCTGCCGGTGGAACTCGGCGGCGCCGTACATGTTGCCGTGGTCGGTCATCGCCACGTGGGTCTGCCCGAGGCGCTCGACCTCCTTGAACATCTGCTTCAGCCGGGCGGCACCGTCCAGCATCGAGTACTCGGTGTGGACGTGCAGATGCGCGAACGGCTGATCGCTCAAGGCGGGGCCTCCGGAGGCTCTGGTGCTGGTCTGGTGGGCCGGCGAACGCGCAGGTCACAGGGGATGCCCTGGAAATGGATGTGGCCCGGAGCACCTCTCGGGGCCCGGACCACCACTCACGCGTTCACGCGTCTACTTTAGCCCCCTCGAACGCCTTCCCACGCGTCGCTCACGGCTCTCCCGGCCACCCCGGCGAGTCGCGCCCCGGCGGCCTCACGGACCTCCGGCTCCTCCATCGGATCGTCCCGCAGACGGGCGAGGCGGTCGCGCACGTCGGGCCGGTCGGGGGCGTGCTCGACGCCCAGCAGACGGGCTCGCGGCTCGCAGTCCCACAGCGACTCGGTGTACGCCCCGGCCAGGCCGGCGGCTCCCATCGCCGCCAGCGCCTCCAGGTAGGCGGGGCGCTCGTACGAGTGCGGGGTCGCGAGCCAGAAGCGGCGCAGCAGGGAGACGGCACCGGCCGCCTCCGGCCCGAAGCGGGCGAGACCGCGCGCGAGATCGTCCGGGCCGCACCAGGACCGGTCCACCCACCGCCGCTCCAGTTCGGCGATCAAGGTCGACACGTCCCCCTCGCCACCGTGAGCGGCCAGCACCGCGTAGCCGATCTCGGCCAGCCACGCCTGCTCCGAAGCCGCCCACTCCCGGGCCGCCGGCACGGCCTGCTCGGCCAGCCGCTCGACGGCCTTGCCCAGCAGCGGCAGCGGTCGGGTTCCGTCGGAGGCGCCGAGGCCGGGAACCAGCAGGATCAGCTCGGGCTCGGGCGGGCGGAGCGAGAGGGCCACGAGAGCGGAGATCCTGGCTCCCTCGGGCGCCGCCGGATCGCGCAGCAGGGCCAGCAGGCTCGCACTGTCCCGCTCCGGGTACGGATCCGGCCGCCGCACCGGGCGGCACACGGGCGACTCGTCCTCCTCCGGAACGAAGTCCGGCAGCGCCGCCCGGGCGTCCGCCGAGCCGGCGAGCACCAGCAGTTCCAGCACGCTGGTGGCCCGGTTACGGGTGTCCTCGTCCTGGGCCGTCGCCATCTCGACCACGGGTCCGAGCGGGAGTTTCAGGTCCCGGATCAAGCGGGCGAGGTACAGGTGTCGGTCATCCACCTGCGAGTCCCAGCGCCAGTCCCAGCGGATACATCCGTAGACCAGGTCGGCGACCGAGGAGCGGTCCGCGGCGGCTACCAGTACGCCCTGCCCCCGGCCGCGCTGGAGGAGGCCGAGGAGGG
>NZ_JBIVVI010000663.1:0-5107 GCF_044757675.1 Kitasatospora sp. NPDC091257 | reverse complement strand
CCTCTCGGGGGGTGCCGGCGGCTGCCGTGCGGTGAGAGAGTGCGGTCGTATTCCCTCTCCGGGGGACTCACCAGATCTGGCATGCTAAAACTCGTTCAGCACCAGCGCTGATGGGACGCAGGTAGCACGGTAACGGCAAGGAGTCGCGAATGAGTGGACGAGAGCAACCCCTTGCCGCCAGCTTGACCATCCTCTCGCCAGAAGCACGAGAGCTATATCTCGCCGTCATCCGAGGAGACGGCAAACTGCCGTTGGACTCCGATGTCGACCAGGATGATCCCGCGCGGGACGAGCTGGTGAGGATCGGCCTTCTCATACCCGACAGTGATGATCCGAATGTTTTCGTGGCCGCCGACCCCGCGCAGCTCTCGACAAGCCTCAGCCATTCGTGGCAACGTCAGGCACTGGAACTCCTGTCACGCGCCGTATCGCTCCCCTCCGAACTGCAGGATCTGGCCCGGGAATTCCACACCCCGAAGCGGTCCGGAGGATCCATAGAGCATGTACGGGGGAAGGCGCTCATTCGGCAGCGGCTGGAGCAGTTCAGGGGTTCCGGGTTCGAGGAGGCCCTGGCGCTCCAACCTGGCGGCCCCCGGCAGCCGGATCTTCTCGCCGGAATGATCGCATACGATCTTGAGACGCTCCGCAGTGGGACGAAGATGCGGACGATCTACCACGCCAGTACCCGATACCACCAGCCGACCAGGGATTACGTCGCCACACTCGCCCAAGCCGGCGGCCAGTACCGCACTCTTGACGAGCCCTATACGCGGCTCATAGTGATGGACCGGCGCGTGGCGGTGATCCCGATCGACGATGACATGAGCCTCGCGGCCTTCATCTACGACCCGGCCGTCGTCGACTATCTTGCCAATGAGGTCTTCGAGCAGTACTGGAGCCGGGCCCTGGAATTCGAGGGCGACCGCACAGTGCCGCAGCAGGTCGTGTCACGCCTGCGTCAGACGATCATTGACCAGATGCTCGAAGGAACCAATCACCGAGTTATCGCGCGACGCCTTGGAATTAGCGAGCGGACACTGGCCAGACATATAGCCGAAATGCGAGACGACTACAAGGTCGACTCGCTATTCCAACTCGGATATGTCCTCGGCCGAAAGGCGCAGGAGACTTCCGACTGACTCGCCCAGCCGGCTTCAGGCGGGTCCGTTAATACTCTGGCACGCGGCCGTGCAGTTACCCGGCCGTGCAGTTACCGGCCGTGCTCACTGCCAGGAGATGTCGTCTGCGACGCTCACGGCGGCATTGACGGCAATCGTGTCGTGCGAGTCGGCAGCGCTCACGAGAGAGCCGGCACCGAGCACGGCGGCGACGGCAACCAATGAAAGCACAACCACGCGGACAAATTGGTGCATATCAGTCACGCCCTCACTTTTCTGGAGAATCGCCACTAGAAGCGTCAAGCAGGATAACGGTCCACATGGTGCCACGCCAGGGGGAGGCTGTCACCTGCTTCCGCATGCGGGGGTGTGCGTCATCTCTCTGCCAGTCATCCAGATGACACAGGCCAACCCTGGACGCGACACGGAGATGCGATGGACGATCAGTTCGCCCTCAATGGTCTCGGCAGGGCGCCACACCTTGCCAATGTACCGTCAAATACTAAACCGTTCAGCAGCGGCATCAGTCCACCGAGCAGACCACATCCAACGCATCGCCGACACTCACTCCCCCGGTCGGCCTTTCCCCGGAGTCGACATGACCGAGCCCTACCTGCGTCACCACGACAGCCAGGCCCCTGAGGGTCGGCGTGCACGTGTGTTCCTGGCCGCCCCGCTGATGCGACTGACCGGGCCGGCCGACAGCGTGGTGACCCTCGCCAGCCGGACGCGGCTGACGACGCTCCGCACCACCCTCCTGCGCAGCGGTGCCGCCGTGTACAGCGCGCACCACAGCGACGCCTGGACCATCTCCGGCCGCGCGCCGGAGCCCCGCGTCCCCTCCGACTTCCGCGCCCTCCAGTCCGCCGACCTCGTGTTCGCCTACGTCGGTGCCCCCCTCTCGGCCGGCGTGAGCCTGGAGCTCGGCTGGGCGTCGGCGCTGCGCAAGCCGATCGTCCTCCTGGTCGACGAGGCCATCACCCACAACCCGCTGATCGCCACCATCGAGCAGGTCGCCCCCGTCCTGCCGCTGGTCTTCGACGACACCTGGTCGCAGGAGGCCCTCAACCACACGGTCGAGACCGCGCTCGACTGGGCGGGCATGGCGCTCTCCCTGCGCGAGGGCTTCTGGACCGCCCCCGGCGAGCAGTTCAACGTCCCCCGGCAGCAACCCGCCGTCCCCGGCTACTGGCCGACCGGCGCCGCCACCGGCTGAGCGGCGGCTACCCACCGGACTCCCCCGTCCGGGATCCCCGCATCCGCCGGCCCGACCGGAACAGCGTCTCCGCGTCGTACAGCTCACGCAGCCGGGCGATGTGACCGGCCACCGTGCGCTCGCTCAGCCCCGTCCGGTCGGCTGCTCGCCCGCTGCGTGAGGCCGCGGGCGAGCAGCCGACCGACCTGCTGGTGGGCGGCGGGCTCCATCGAAGTGGCCGCCGGGGCAACCCGATCCACGACCTGCGCCTGCTGCCACTGTTGTTCGAAGACCCCGACCGGGTAGGCCGGCATCGCGGGGCCTCGACGAGAGCGACGACCGTGTTGTCGGGAGCCGCCGGGATCACGGCCACGGTGGGGTCGAAGACCAGGAAACGGGTGAAGGGACGGTCCAGTACCCGGATCGCGCAGCCGAGTCCGGTGGCTCCTGCCGCGCAGTCGACCGCCCGGGGATCCATCGCGCTGTACGAACCGTCCACCAACTGCGGTACCGGCAGCCCGAGTTCCACCAGCCGTTGGAGCGCCGACCCGTCCTCCGCGCCGACTTCGGCCGCCCGCACCCGACCGCCCTCGCGCAGGACGGCGGGGTGGAGGGCGCGGGCGGCGGTGAACGGGGTGGCGGGCGTGTCAGTCATGGTGCTCGCCCCGCAGCCGCCAGCCGAGGTGGAAGAGGGTGTGGGCGCCGTAGCGGTCGCGCAGCCGGGAGATGTGGGCGGCGACGGTGCGTTCGCTCACGCCCAGCCGGGTGGCGACGGCCCGTTGGGTGAGGCCGCGGGCGAGCAGCCGGCCGATCCGCACGGTGGTGACGGACGGCGGGTCGAGGTGGCGGCCGGCGGGGGTGGCGCGGGCCCAGTCGCGTTCGAACCGGGCGGCGAGGTAGGCGACGGTGGTGGGGTCGGTGAGGAAGGCGGCCCGGCTGAGGTCCTCGGCGGCGGGGATGACGGCCACCGCGCGGTCGAAGACCAGCAGCCGCTCGTAGGGCTCGGCGAGGACCCTCACCTGGGCGCCCTGCCCGGTGCGCAGGACGACCTGGCTCCGCACGGCGGCGTCGGCGAGGGTGACCGGCTGGTAGAGGGTGCGCAGCGAGCAGCCGCGGCGGAGCAGCGAGAGGTCCTGGGCGAGGGCCATCCGGAGTCCTTCGAGCGGCCGCGGTCCGGGCTGGGCGGCCAGGACCTCCTCCCGGCACTCCGAGACGAGTTCGCTGACCCGCCCGCGGACCTCGGCGGCGCCGAGGACGGTGCCGCCGACGGTGCCGCCGAGGGCGACGGCCGGGGAGCCTGTGGCCGGGGAGCCCACAGAACCAACGGCCCGGGAACCGACCGCCGGCGGCCCCCCGACCGGGCTGCGCGCCTCGTCGTAGGCGCGGGACAGCGGCCCGAGGGTGCCCGGGAGCCGCTCGGCGTGCCGCAGCAGGCGGACGGCGCGGGTGCGCAGTTCGAGGCCGATCCGGTCGCCGAGGGCGCGCGGGCTGGCGGCGGTCCAGCCGGTGGCGGTGGGGGTGAGCAGGCCGCGGGCGACGAGGGCGGCCAGGGTGGGTCGGTCGGCGGGGGCGAGGTCCTCGGGGCGCAGCCGGCCGCCGCCCCGGACGGCGGCGAGGTAGAGGGCCCGCTCGGCCGGGCCCGGCTCATCGGTCATCGCGGGCGCCTCGCATCAGCCAGCCGAGCTGGAAGAGGGTCTGCGCGCCGTAGCGGTCGCGCAGCCGGGAGATGTGGGCGGCGACGGTGCGTTCGCTCAGGCCCAGCCGGGTGGCGACGGCGCGCTGGGTGAGGCCGCGGGCGAGCAGCCTTCCGACCCGGTCGGGGATGGTGCGGGCGGTTGCCTGGCCGAGGGCGGCGGCCTCGGCGGTGTCGGCGCGCGCCCAGTCGCGTTCGAAGGTGCCGACCAGGTAGGTGATGGTGGCCGGGTCGGTGATGAAGGCGGCGGTGCTGTTGTCGTCGTTGGCGGAGATCACGGCGACGGAGCGGTCGAAGACGATCAGCCGCTGGAAGGGCTCGTCGAGCACCCGGATGAGCGAGCCGTGCCGGATGACCTCCTCGGCGTAGGCGAGGGCGGGCGGGTCGGCGAGCGCGACCGGCTGGTAGATGGTGCGCAGCGAGCAGCCGCGCTGGAGCAGTTGGACGTCCTGGAGGAGGGCGACCTGGAGGGTGTCGGCGGGCCGGTGGCCGGGCTGGGCGGTGAGGACCTCGGAGCGGCAGTCGGAGACCAGTTGGGAGATCCGCTGGCGGATGTGGACGTGCCCCTCGACGTGGACGGCGCCGCCGGCCCGGTCGGTCGGGCGGGGCATCGCGTCGTAGGCCCGGGTGAGGCCGTCCAGGGCGCCCGGGAGGTTCTCCGCGCGGACCAGCAGCCGGGTGGCCTCGCTGCGCAGTTCGGCGCCGAGGCGGTCGCTGACCGAGCGCGGGCTGACCGCGGTGTAGCAGCGGTCCATCCGGTTGACCATCAACAGGCCGATGTCGATGAGTTGTTGGAGCGCTCCCCGGTCGACGTCGGCGACCTCGCCGGTGGGGACGCGGCCGCCCTCGGCGATGATGGCCAGGTAGAGCTGCCGGGCGGCCTCGTCGGGCTCCTCGCCCACGGGCCCGTGGTGCGGTGTGACCGCCGGTTCCGCCGTCACGTCGCACTCTCCCTGCCGGACGCCTCTCCCCTGGTCTGCCCGTGCTCCCCGCCGCACGAGCCGTGGCACCGGTGGGCCCGGCGGGCTCACGGTGCCGGTGGGCCGGTACGGCGTGATCATGGATCAGGCGGTCACGGTACCGGGTGGGACGGCGGACCCC
>NZ_JBIVVI010000662.1:0-5108 GCF_044757675.1 Kitasatospora sp. NPDC091257 | reverse complement strand
GGTCCCGCAACCCCTGGCGCACCGTTTCTGCCCTGTTCATCACCGCGAACCCTCCGGTCTGGTCCGGTGCCGGGTGGCGGCCCGGTGCCGGTGGCGGTGCCCCGGCCGGCCGGGGCACGTCGTTGTGCCGCGTCAGGCGGGGCGGTTCCTGCTGCGCGCCGGGGGTGGGCCGACGAATCGCAAGAACGTCCGTACTGGCGTCCTGAAAGCACAAAAGGACCCGGGGGCGACTCTGCCCGGATCCCTCTTGGTGGTCGAGGATAGCCGACCGCCCCCTCCACCGGGAGTGCGGGAATCCGGCGGTTCGCCCAATTCGGGCGTGCGCCGGGTGAGGCTGGACACAGCTTCGAGCGCCGGTCCGGCGCGCCTCGGTGGCGCTCCGGTGCGTTTCTCCGTGTCGGCCCGGCCAGGGCGATTGCCGCTCGTGGCGGCGGACACGCCATCATGGGACGCACATCGAAGGCGCTGTTCGGGTCCATCGTTCGGGTGGTCGGGCGGTCGTTGAGGTGTCGAGCCGGACCGGGACACCGGCACCGGGCGAGGACGACGAGAAGGGGTGGCCCGATGGGCGTGACCACCGAGCCCGCGAGCGGCGCCCGGGTGCGCGGGACGATCCGCTACTGGGCGGCGGCGAAGTCCGAGGCCGGGCTGGCCGAGGAGCCGTACGAGGCGGCGACCCTGGCGGAGGCGCTGGCGGCGGCCAGGGAACGGCACGCCGACCGGCCGAAGCTCGTCCGGCTGCTCGGGCACTGCTCGTACCTGGTCGACGGGGCCCAGGTGGGCGGCCGCGACCACGCGACCGTCGCCCTGACCGAGGGCGGGACGGTGGAGGTCCTCCCCCCGTTCGCGGGAGGCTGAGCGGCGTGACGGACATGAACAACCCGAACGACCCGAACCGCGGCGGCTACGGCGGATGGCCGCAGCAGCCCCACCGGCCGCAGCAGCCGTACCCGCCCCGGGCGCAGCAGCAGCACCCACAGCAGCACCCGCACCCGCAGCAGTCGCACGTCCCGCCGCAGCAGCCGGGCCACCCGTCGCCGTACGGTTTCCCGGTGGACGACGCGGCGGCGACCACGGTGATGCCGCCGGTGCCCGCGTTCGACGACGCGGCCGCGACCACCCTGATGCCGCCGGTGCCGGCCGTGGACGACGCCGAGGTGACGGCGCTGCTTCCGCCGGTGGTGGTGTCCGGTTCGCTGCCGGTCGCGCCGCCCCGGTCGCACCAGCCCCACCAGCCGCAGTTCCAGCCGCAGCCCCGGCCCCACCAGCCGCAGCCTTACCAGCAGCCGCAGCCCCACCAGTTCCAGCAGCCGCAGCCGCAGCCCCACCAGCCCCACCAGTTCCAGCAGCCGCAGCCGCAGCCGCAGCCGCAGCCGCAGTCGAGGCAGCAGCGGCGTCGGCAGTCGGAGCAGCCGGAGCAGCCGGTGCAGCCCCAGCCGGACCCGACGATCCAGCTCCAGCTCCAGCAGCCGTCGAGGCCGCGGGCCCGGCACGCGGCCCCTGCGGCGCAGCCGGCTCCCGCGCCGCAGGCGGCGGAGGCCTTCGATCCGCCGACCATGACGCTCAAGCGCCCGACCGCCCCCGGCGTCCCGGGTCCGGCCGGAGCCCCCGGCCCGCTGGGCGTCCCCGCCGCGGCGCCGTTCCCGGCCGTCCCGCCGCCGTCCGCGCCGTCCGCGGGCCCGCGCGGCCGGACCGGCTCGCCGATCATCGACCCGGGCCTGCGGCCGGCCCTGATCACCGCCGGTGCGGCCGCGCTGCTGGCCGGCGGTGCGGCGCTCGGGCAGGTCGCGCTGGCCCTGGTGGTCGCGCTGCTCCAGCTGCTGACGGCGGCCGGCTGGTTCCGGCTGAACGGCATGTGGCCGGCCCGGCAGGGCATCCTGCTCGCCGCGCTGGCCGGTTTGACGGCGGACGTGGCGGTGCTGCTGGCGGACTCCGACGGCGGCGTGGCGGCGGTGGTGGGCACCCTGGGCGGGTTCTTCCTGCTCGTCCTGGTGCTGCAGACGTTCCGTCCGTCGGACCCGAAGGAGCGGTTCTACGCGCTGACCGTGCTCGGTTCGGCCACCGTGGTGACCGCGCTGTGCACCATGCTGCTGCTGGCCGACTGGGTGCCGGCCGCGGTGGGTGCGGTGGCGCTGGCCACCCTGCTGGCCGCGGCGCCGTTGCCCGGACCGAAGCAGCTGGGCCCGGTGCTGGGTCTGGCCGCGGCGGTGGTGCTGGGCCTGCTGGTCGGGGCGCCGGTGGCGCTGGGTGCGCTGGCCGGGTTGGGTGCGCTGGTCGGCCGCCGGGTCGCGGCGTACGACTTCCCGTCCCGCTTCGTGCACATGACGGCGGGGGTGGCGCTGCCGCTGGCGGTGGCCGCGCCGCTGATCTGGATCGCCACCGAGCTGCTGGCCTGATCCTCCCGTCCGCTGCGCGCAGGGTCGGATTCCGGCTCCGGAACCATGTTCCGGAGCCGGACGTCGTACGGTCGTGCGAGGGCGGACGTGTCCCGCGTCCGCCGCGGAACGACGAACGACCCACTGCGAACGACCACTGCGAACGATTTCAGCGACGAACGACCACAGCGAGCGGCGACGACGGGGGACACGATGCGCGGATGGCTGAAGGCCACGATCGGCCTGGCGGTGCTCTCCGGCCTGCTGCTGGGGGCCGACCGGATCGCGGTGGGCGTGGCCGAGGACGAGGCCGCCGACCGGATCGTGAAGAGCGGCCGGATGAGCCAGCGCCCGGACGTCTCGATCGAGGGCTTCCCGTTCCTCACCCAGGTGGTGTCGATGAAGCTGGACGACGTCCGGATCTCCTCCGACGGCCTGACCGTCGGGGACGGCAGTCACCAGGTGGCGCTGCACTCGTTCAAGGCGCAGCTCTCCGGCGTCAAGGTCAGCGACAGCATGAGCAGTGCCACGGTGGACAGCGGCACCGGCAGCGGGGTGATCTCGTACCCGGACCTCGCGCAGCTGCTGCCGCCGGCTTCCCAGCTGCTGCACGGGGCCAAGCTGCTGGTGGGCGGCAACTCGCGGCTGACGCTGTCCTACGCCGGTCCGGGCAAGGTCAAGGCCTCGCTGGGGCCGATCGCGATCGGCGAGGGCACCGTGCACAACAAGGGGAACACCGTCACGGTGGACGGCTTCCGGCTGAGCTCGCTGGCGGGGTTGGTGGCCGGTGCCACCAATCAGCAGCTGGAGCCGATGAGCTTCACCCTGGACTCGCTGCCGGCCGGGCTGAAGCTGGCCGACAAGGACGGTGGCAGCGGGGTGACGCCGTTGCCGGAGGGCCTCCAGCTGACCTTCGACGGCAAGGGCGTCAAGCTGCTGGGCTGATCCCCGGCCCGGTCCTGGTTCAGTCCCGGTCTCGTTCCCGGGCCGCCGAATCGTTCCGCTCCGCGAGACGCGCTGTCCAGCGCGGACCGTGGAGCGGTGCCGTTTCCGCCCCGCGCATGCGTTCGGACGGCTTCGGTACGGGCTCCCGCGGGCCGGTCGGGGGCGAAATCCCATCATGCGGTCGTTTCGATCCCACCATTCGATACGCTGGTGACAGCGGGCCTCCGGTGTCCCTAGCATCGTCGGCATGAAGCGACAGACGGACCTCACGAAGCGGCGGGCGGTAGACCTGTGCCGCGTGTCCGCCTGTCTGTGTCGAATGCGCTGATTCGGCGCTCCGGCTGGGCAGTTGAAGCCCGCCGCCGATCTTTCCGGTGACCGCGTCCGGCTCTGTGAGCGGGCGGTCGCCGAGGTACTCCGCAGTTCACTGCCCGGCCGCGCCGGTCCGCCCCCTCGTCCCGGTATTCGGACAGGAATTCGGACCGCGCCCACTCGGGCACCCTGCAGCACCCTCCTGAGCAGCACCTTCCGTACAACCGCCCTCGGATGGAGAACCCCACCATGAGCCGCAGCGACGTCCTGGTCGACGCCGACTGGGTCCAGGCCCGCCTGGACGACCCGAAGGTCGTGATCGTCGAGGTCGACGAGGACACCTCCGCGTACGACAAGAACCACATCCGCAACGCCGTCCGGATCGACTGGAAGCAGGACCTCCAGGACCCGGTCCGCCGCGACTTCATCGACCAGGCCGGCTTCGAGGCGCTGCTCAGCGCCAAGGGCATCGCCAACGACGACACCGTCGTCCTGTACGGCGGCAACAACAACTGGTTCGCCTCGTACGCCTACTGGTACTTCAAGCTGTACGGCCACGGCGACGTCCGCCTGCTGGACGGCGGCCGCAAGAAGTGGGAGCTGGACTCCCGCGACCTGGTCGCCGAGGTGCCGGCCCGCCCCGCCACCGAGTACACGGCGCAGGCCGTCGACTCCTCGATCCGCGCCTTCCGCGACGACGTGCTCGCCGCCATCGGCACCCTGAACCTGGTCGACGTCCGCTCGCCCGACGAGTTCTCCGGCAAGCTGCTGGCCCCGGCCCACCTCCCGCAGGAGCAGTCGCAGCGCCCCGGCCACGTGCCGAGCGCCCGCAACATCCCGTGGGCCAAGAACGCCAACGACGACGGCACCTTCAAGAGCGACGACGAGCTCAAGGCGCTGTACGAGGCCGAGGGCATCGACCTGGCCAAGGACACCATCGCCTACTGCCGCATCGGCGAGCGCTCCGCGCTCACCTGGTTCGTGCTGCACGAGCTGCTCGGCCAGGAGAACGTCAAGAACTACGACGGCTCGTGGACCGAGTACGGCAGCCTGGTCGGCGTGCCGATCGAGCTCGGCAACTGAGCCCAGGCCCGACCCGTAAGTCAGAAGGCCAGTAAGTCAGAAGGTAGGCAGACATGTGCGGTGCGAAGGCCGGCGGCCCGGACCTGGCAGGAGTTGACGTGGCGAACGAGACGATCATCCAGGGTTCGGTGACCCGCGACGGTGAGCCGGTCAACGGCTACGTCCGGCTGCTGGACGAGGGCGGTGAGTTCACGGCCGAGGTGCCCACCTCGGCGACCGGCCAGTTCCGGTTCTTCGCCCGCCCGGGCAAGTGGACCCTGCGCGCGCTGGTGCCGGGCCAGACCGTGGACCGCCAGGTGGTGGCCTCCCAGGGCACCGCCGTCGAGGTCGCGATCGCGGTCTGACCGGAGCCGCGACGTTCCCGGATCACCCCGAGGGCCCCTGCCGTGCAGG
>NZ_JBIVVI010000661.1:0-5110 GCF_044757675.1 Kitasatospora sp. NPDC091257 | reverse complement strand
GGCGCGACGAGGGCCCAGACGAACTTGCCGATACCACCCGGGCGCGGGCAGCAACCCCAGCGCTCGGCGAGTTCGTTGACGAGCAGGAGGCCCCGCCCGTGCTCGTCTTCGGGGGAGGCCGTACGCAGGGACGGGCGCCCGGTCCCCGCGTCGTGAACTTCGAGACGCAGGCGGGAGTTGACGAGCGCGAAGCGGATCTCGATGTGCCGGTCCGAGGGGGCGTCGGAGTGCCGGACCGCATTGGCGAAGAGTTCGGCGAGGAGGAATTCGGCGGTGTCGGCGTAGCGCTCACCGGCGGGCAGCCCGGAGAGGTAGGCGCGGAGCAAGTAGCGGGCCAGGGGCGCGGATTCGGCCCGCGAGTCGAGACGCGCGACGAACATGCGGGGGCGACGGGCAGTGAGCATAGGGATACCTCGGAGAGCAGGTGGGGAGCACAGGAAAGACACTGTCCTCGTCGCCGCGGCGGATGCTTGCACAGCAGCCCTTCCGGACACACGTGAACAGCGTTGGCATTGAACGGATCACGAGCAGCGTCTCGGCCTCCACAGCACCTCCTGGCAGGACACCGCTGGTCGTGATGAGAGGATCGATCGCACCGGCGAGTTCCGGCAATGGCGGCACCACCGTGATTTCACGGTGGTGCCGCCACAGGCCGAGAGCCATTCATCACGGTGTGACGAAATCGAATCCGGGGTCTGCGGAAATGGCCTAGCGTGGAGCTGTAACCCTCTGCTGGACGGAGCCAAGATGCCCCGCGCCGCCGACCGACGAATTACCGCCGCCCGGCTTGCCGCCGCTGCCGAGGCCTCCGGCTGGACGCCCTGGCAGCTCTCTAGCGCAATCGCGCGTGAATGCGCCGTAAGTCTCCTTCAGGCTGCACGCCTCAGCCGTGGATGGTCTCTGCGTCAGACAACCGATGAACTCGCCCAGTTGGGCCACCGTGTCACCGTGCAACAACTCTCGGCCTGGGAGCGGGGCACTACACGGCCGTCGATCGAGCGTCTTGATGCGCTGTGCCGCCTCCACCAGACCAGACCCGACCGTCTGGGCTTCGACACCGACTACACCCCCGTGGAAAGCCAAGCTGTCCCCGAGCCCTCCCCAAGCACCAACACCGAAGTCCCGATGGATCCGATGCAGGCCGAGATGCCATCTGCCCGGCACGCCATACTTCGTGGACTTCTCGGCCAAGTGGGACTCAACCTGTCCGCTCCGGTCTTGTCCGCCCTCATGAGCGCCCGCCAGGACGGGGTCGCCGTCTTCACCGCGAGCATGGCTGACACGACCGTGGATCAATGGGAGAGCACCGCTGCCGAGTACGGCCATGCTTACCAGCACACTCCACCGGCCCAGCTCCTCGGCGATGCCGTGTTGGACTTCCTCGACGTCCGACAGCTCCTCAGTCGCCGGCAGTCGGCCGACCACCGCACCCGTCTCTGTCATGTCGCCGCCCGACTCGCCGCCACCGCGGGCATCGCTCTGGTCGCAATGGGCGAGCACCGCGAAGCACGAGCCTGGTACCGAGTTGCACAGCTCGCGGCCGAAGAAACTCGCGATCGGGCTCTCCGTGCATGGCTTGTAGCACGTGAGGCCGTCATCCCGTTCTATTACGGGGCGCCCGCAGGCGCGGCCTCGCTAGCCGAGCAGGCCAGGGTCATCGCAGGTAGCACGGTGTGTGCGACCGCCGCGTGGGCACCTGCGTTGAAAGCCCGCGCACTCGCCCGCCTGGGCCGCCCTGAGGAAGCCCGCGCCGCCATGCTCCTCGCCGAGCTGGCGTTCGCCCGACTCGGAGCGGAACACACCGCCGACCTGGCGTACGGATATACCGAGCGTCAACTTCGATGGCACATGGGCAGCATGTACACCACTCTTGGTGACATCCGGCGTGCGCAGCAATCCCTTGACCAGGCTCTCAATCTCTACGCACCCACTCAGTACCTCGACCGGGCACTCATTGCCTTGGACCAGGCAGACGGCCTGATGCGTATCGGTGAGATCGGTGCGGGAGCGCAGACCAGCATGGTGGCGATCACCACGCTCCCGGGCGAGCACCGGACCGGGATTGTGCTGGCCCGGGCCCGGGAGGTAGCGGCGGCGGTGCCGCCGCGTGCGGCCCGTCTTCCACTGGTTGTCGATCTTCGCGAGATGCTGACTCTGCCGACCTAAGGTCGCCGGGCGAGAACCTGGAGCAGGCCGGTGACCGCGACGCCCGCCACGATCTCCCGCCGGTCGATCATGCCCTGGATGCGGGAGATCGGGATCCACTCGATCCGGTCAGCCTCGTGCGTGTCCACCGGCGGTGCGACGTAGGTTGCGCCACGGGCAAGGAACACGTGGTGTTCGGCGTTGCTCATGCCGCCGATGGGCTGGTTGTAGGCGAGCCCCTCGACCCCGTCCACCTGCCAGCCGGTCTCCTCCAGCACCTCGCGGACCGCTGCGCCTTCCAGGGATTCCCCGTCCTCAACGATGCCGCTGGGAATCTCCCAACTCCAGGTGCGTGTCGCGAAGCGGTGCCGCCACATCATCAGCACCTCGTCCCGGCTGTTGATCACTACGACGGCCGCAACCGGCGCGAATCTCACCAGATGGTGCTCGTAGCGGTCCCTTCCGAGCGGCTCGACGTCGACCAGGTCGAGCCGCACCCACGGACTGGTGTAGACGGGCCGGCTGCCGTGGACGGTCCACTCGCTGCTCACTCGTACCTCATGATCTCTGCGGGGCGGGTCGCCGCCATCCTGCCAGAGGTGCCTACGACGGCGGCGCAGTCCGCGAGGAGCTCTCCGTCCGCCTTCTCGCACGCCCCGTCGACAGGGAACTGCAGGTGTCCGACGAGTCCCACGAGGTGGGGTGGATCAGCTCGCTCCGGCGTTGAACTTGGCGATCAGGTCCGGAAGTTCCGCCAGCGAGGATCTGAAGTCCCGAATCGCGGGCCCGGACCGTTCGCGGTCCGGGCCCGCGGTTCGTCCCTCCGGCCGCCAGCGGTCGGCCCGGCTCAGGCGGCCTTCTCGGCGAGGGTGTGGGCGACGAGGGCGTTGGCGTGGCCGTGGCCGAGGCCGTGCTCGGTCTTGAGCCAGGCGACGAGTTCCATGTGCTTGGTGAGCGGGGAGGTGCGGACGAGGCCCTTCCACTCCTCGATCGGGCGGCCGTACTTCTTCTCGATGGCGGGGAAGTAGGAGGCGGGGCCCTTCACGGCGGGGGTGGTCATGAGCGTGGTTCCTCTCGACGGGGCAAAAGAAGCGGTGCGGTCACGGAAGTGGACCGTGACCGCACCGCGAACTCATCGCCCCGCGAAGGTGATCCGCGTCACACCCCGGCGGCGGCCCGGCGGCGGCGCCGTCCGGCGGGCGGGGTGGGGTCGGCGTTCCAGGCGGCGACGGGGTTGCCGAGCCAGTGCCCGCCGTCGGGGACGTTCTCGCCGCGCATGACGAGGGAGGCCGGGCCGACGGTGGTGCCGGCGCCGAGGGAGGAGTTGAGCAGCACGATGGAGTGCGGGCCGGTGGTGGAGCCGGCGGCGAGGTGGACGGGGCCCAGGCGCATCACCCGGTCGTGGAAGAGGTGGGTCTGCAGGACGGTGCCGCGGTTGACGCTGGCGCCGGCCTCGACGGTGACCAGGTCGGTCTCGGGCAGCCAGTGGGTCTCGCACCACACGCCGCGTCCGATGCGGGCGCCGAGGCTGCGCAGCCACACGTTCAGGTAGGGGGTGCCGGTGATGGTGTGGCCGCCGAAGGGCATGGCGAGTTCCTCGACGAAGGTGTCGTAGAGCTCGTTGCGCCATACGAAGGAGGACCACAGGGGGTGTTCGGCGACGCGGAAGCGTCCGACGAGCAGCCATTTGGCGGCGGTGGTGAGGGCGCAGGCGGTGACGGCGGCGGCGATCAGGACGAGTCCGGCGGCGCCGAGGGCGGCGCCGAGCCCGTAGTCGTCGCGCAGTGCCTGGAGGGCGGCGAGGACGAGGTCGCCGAGCAGGGCGGCGAGGACGATGGGCAGCAGCCGGCACAGTTCGACGCCGGCGCGCGCCCACATCAGGCGCCGGGGCGGGTCGTAGGTGCGGCCTTCGGTGCCGGTGTCGGCGACGCGGGGCAGGGCGAAGGCGGGGCGGCCGAGCCAGGAGGAGCCTTCGGGGGCGTGGGCGGGGGTGTCGGACAGTACGCCGACGAGGGAGTTGTCGGGCAGGTGGCGGTCGGGGCCGACGATGCCGGAGTTGCCGACGAAGGAGCGGCGTCCGATGTGGGCGGGGCCGAGGTGGAGCCAGCCGCCGCGCAGTTCGTAGGGGGCGACGAGGGTGTCGTCGGCGAGGAAGGCGCCGTCGTCGACCCGCATCAGGCCGGGCAGGGCGAGCACGGTGGAGGCTTCGACGCGGCGGCCGACGCGGGCGCCGAGCAGGCGCAGCCACACGGGGGTGAAGAGGCTGGCGTAGAAGGGGAAGAGGGTGCGCCGGGCGGTGTCGGCGAGGCGGCTGACGGCCCAGGCGCAGAAGGCGACGTGGCCGGTGGCGGGGTGGAAGCCGGGGCGCAGCGGGCGGGACAGGAGGCGGACGAGGAGCGCTATGAGGGTGGCGTAGCAGGTGATGGTGAGGGCGGCGAGGGGGACGGTGGCGGGCAGGAGCTGGACGAGGGCGCCGGACAGGGTGGCGTCGGTGTCGATCATCGGGTAGACGATGAGCAGGGCGGGCAGGGCGGCGATGATCGGGACGAGGCCGAGGACGGTGAAGCCGGCGCCGTAGGCGAGGTTCCAGCGGCGGGGGGCGGGGGCGGTGGCGGTGGGCCAGTCGGCGGGGGCTTCGGTGGCGGGGCGGGCCGGGGAGCCGGTCCAGTGTGCGCCGGGTGGGACGGGGGTGGTGGCGGTGACGCAGGAGCCGGGGGCGATCTCGGCGCGGGCGCCGATGCGGGCGCCGGGCATGAGGGTGGCGCGGTGGCCGATGCGGGCGCCTTCGCCGATGTCGATGCGGCCGAGGTGGAGGGTGTCGCCGTCGAGCCACCAGCCGGCGAGGTCGGCTTCGGGTTCGACGCAGGCGTGGGCGCCGAGGCGGGCGAGGCCGGTGACGGGGGGCAGGGTGTGGAGTTGGACGCCGGGGCCGACGCGGCAGCCGAGGGCCTTGGCGTAGCGGGGG
>NZ_JBIVVI010000660.1:0-5124 GCF_044757675.1 Kitasatospora sp. NPDC091257 | reverse complement strand
CCCCGACACGGCCCCCGCCGTACCGGCCCCCGTACGCACCCCCGCCGCAGCCGACCCGCGGCCGGCCCGGCCCCGGCGTGCTGCTGGTCGCCGCCGTCCTGGCCGTCGCGGCGGCCGGCACCGCGGTGGTCCTGGCCGTGCGCGGCAACGACACCGACGGCACCGGCTCCGGCTCCGGCAGCACCCCGCCCGCCGCCACCTCCGCCGCCCCGACGCCGGGCGGCGAGATCCCGGCCGCCTTCCTCGGCTCCTGGCAGGGCGATCTGGGCAGCCAACAGACCCTCGTCAAGCCGGACTTCTCGATCACCATCGCCCAGGGCCGGGCCAACGACCCGGTCGCGCAGATCCACAACAACGAGGGAGCGGGCACCCGCTACTGCGACGCGACCGCCAACCTGGTCCAGGCCACCCCGGACCGGGTGGTGCTGCGCACCGCCCCGATGAGCACGCTCAGCGGCTGCGCCGCCGTCCCGTACGACCAGGTGTACACCCGCAATCCGGACGGCAGCCTGCACCTGCTGGTCGGCGGCTTCTCGGGCGACCTGCGCAGGAAGTAGCCCCCGGTTCCACGCGCGGCGGGGCGGGCCCCACTCCCGGGGGCCGCCCCGCCGCTGCCGTCCGCCGGAAGCCGCCACCAGAGCGCCCGGAACCCCGCTCGACGGGCACTTGAGGAATCCGGCCACCGCCGCCGGGCGCAACTAGGGTGCGACGCGTCCACCCCACCATCCCGCTGACTCGAACGCCCTTCCGCACGAACGAGGTTGCCGTCCCCGCGGCGCACCGCTCCCTCCACCGGGTCCACGCATCCACGGGTCCCCGCGGCAACGAGTCCCCGCCTTCACGCGTCACCGGCTCCACGAGTCCCCGACCCCCCGCACGAGAGGAGAACCGCCATGCACCTCAGGGTCCTCGGCCCCCTCACCGCCGACCTCAACGGCATCTCCGTCGTCCCCACCGCCGCCAAGCAACGCCAGATCCTCGCCCTCCTGGCGCTCTACCCGAACCGGATCCTGCCGACGGCCACCCTGATCGAGGAGATCTGGGGCGACGACCCTCCCAGACAGGCGCTCACCACCATGCAGACGTACATCCTGCAACTGCGCCGCCGGATCACCCAGGCCCTCGGGCCGACCCCGCACACCACCGCCAAGGACATCCTCACCACCCGGCACGGCGGCTACCAGCTCACCACCCACCCGGACAACCTGGACGTCCACACCTACAACCTGCTGACCACCCAGGGCCAGCACGCCTTCAACCACGGCCAGGACCACCAGGCCGCCACCCACTTCCGCCAGGCCCTCGCGCTCTGGCACGGACCCGCCCTGGTCGACGTCCGGCCCGGCCCGATCCTCACCATCGAGATCATGCGGCTGGAGGAGAGCCGGCTGATCACCCTGGAGCGCCGCATCGACACCGACCTGCGGCTCGGCCGGCACAACGAGCTGATCCCCGAGCTCACCCACCTCACCCACCAGCACCCGCACCACGAGGGCCTGCACGCCCAGGCCATGGTCGCGCTCTACCGGGCCGGCCGGCAGACCAGCGCCCTGACCGCCTACCACCACCTGCGGCACCGGCTGACCAGCGAACTCGGCATCCAGCCCTCCCCGCACCTCCAGCACCTCCAGCACGCGATCCTCACCCTGGACCCCACCCTCAACACGCCCACCACGGCCCACCCGACCACCTACAACCTGTACTCGGCCTGAGCCCCGTCCGGACGGCCGTCCCCGCAGACCTCTCCCAGCCCTCACCCACAGGACGCGTCATGACCACCGCACCCGAGAAACCCCTCGCCCTGATCACCGGCGGTACCCGCGGCATCGGCCTCGCCATCGCCCGCGAACTCGGCAGCCGCGGCCACCGTGTCTTCATCTGCGCCCGCACCGCCAAGGACATCGACCAGGCCCTCGCCACCCTGCGCGACGAGGGCCACCAGGCCCACGGCCTCACCTGCGACGTCCGCGACCCCACCCAGGTCGGCGAACTGATCCGGCACGCGGTGGCCGAGCACGGCCCGATCAGCGTCCTGGTCAACAACGCCGGCCGCACCGGCGGCGGCCCGACCGCCACCACCACCGACGACCTCTGGTACGACGTCATCGACACCAACCTGAACGCCGTCTTCCTGGTCACCCGGGAGACCCTCCGGCACGGCCACATCACCACCACCACGCACCCGCGGATCATCAACATCGCGTCCACCGCCGGGAAGCAGGCCGTCACCCTGGGCGCCCCGTACACCGCGAGCAAGCACGCCGTGATCGGCTTCACCCGGGCGCTGGCCAAGGAGCTGGCGCCGACCGGCACCACCGTCAACGCCATCTGCCCGGGGTACGTCCAGACCCCGCACACCGCCAGGATCCACCACGAGTACGCGACCGCCTACAACACCACCCCCGAGACCATCCACCAGCATTTCACGACGCACATCCCGCTCGGCCGCTACACCACGCCCGAGGAGGTCGCCTCGCTGGCCGGCTACCTCACCAGCCCCACCGCGGCCAGCATCACCGCCCAGGCGCTGAACGTCTGCGGCGGGCTCGCCACCCAGTAACCCCCGGCGCGATCCTGGCCGGCCCACGGGAAGGATGAGGGCTCCGGTGCCCGCTGATCAGCCATGACGAACCGTCAGTTCTCCAGCGCACCCGTCACCCTGCGGGTGACCGGCGCCCCGGCGCCCTGCCTGCCCGTCGGCCGTCCGCCCGGGCCGCTGGACGCGGGGGCGGTGCGCGCCGCGCTGGCCGGCACCGCCTCCCGGCCCCGGCAGGCCGCCCAACGGCGCGGCCGGGCACCGGAGTTCGTCCTGGCCCAGCTGCACCGGACGTACCCGGCGCAGGCCCTGCGCGCCGCGCTGCGGACCGTCGCCGCCGAGGACTCCCCCGGGCCCGCGACGGAACTGCTGTGGCAGCGGACGGTGGACAGCCCGGAGGCGCTCGACCAGGTGCTCGCCGACCTCGGGCGCAGCCTGGCCGCCGGTCCCCGACTGCGGGCGGTGCTGGTCGAGGACGCCGGCCACGGCAGTGCCCCGGGCGGCGGCCGGCGGCTGTTCGTCGGCATCGCGTCCGGCCCGCCCGCGCGCGCCGCCGGGGTACTGGAGGAACTGCGCGAGGCGCTGGCGCACCCGCCGGAGCCGGTCACCGTGCCGACCAGCGCGCTCCAGCGGGAGCTGCTGCGCCAGGTCATCGGCGCGGCCGGGCCCCCCGGGCGGCACGTCGAGCAGCTGTCCTGGCACTGGCACGGGCCACTGGACACCGAGCGCTTCACCACGGCCTGGCAGTCCGTCTTCGACCACGAGACGGTGCTGCGCGCGGCCTTCGACTGGGACGAGGACGGCACCGACGACCCCTGGATGGTGCTGCACGAGCACGCCGCCCCCGAGGTGACCCGGCACCGGCACGACGCCACCGACTGGAAGGACCTGCTCGCCGCGGACCGCCGGCGCGGCTTCGACCTGCGCCGCCCCGCCCTGCTGCGCGCCACCCTCGTCGACGACCCGCCGCACGCCGAGGACGGCCCCGCCACCCGGGTGCTGCTCACCTACCACCACGCGATGCTGGACGGCTGGAGCGTGCGGCTGCTGCTCCAGTCCTTCTACCGCGCCTACCTGACCGGCGGCGTCCTGCCCGGCGGCGAGCGCCGCCCCGACCTGCGCGACCACGCCCGCTGGCTGGCCGGCCGCGGCACCGACGCCGCACGGCAGTTCTGGTCCACCCGGCCGCCCGCCACCCCCGTCCTGCCGCTCGCCCCCGATCCGCACCGGCGCGGCAGCGGCCGGGCCCGGCGCCGCCTCACCCCGCACGAGGCGGTCCGGCTGCGCGGCTGGGCGGCCGCCTGGGGCGCGGGCGAGAGCAGCGCGCTCCAGGCGGCCTGGGCGCTGCTGCTGTACCGCGCCGAGCAGAGCGACCGACCCCGCCGCCCGGCCCGGGCGGTGCGGGTCGGCTTCGCGGTGACGGTCTCCGGCCGGGGCATCCCGCTGGACGGCATCGACCGACTGCCCGGCGCCCTGCGCAACCCGCTGCCGATCTCCGTCCGGGTGCAGCCGGGCACCACCGTGCCGCAGCTCCTCGCGGCACTGCGCGACGGGGTGCTCGACCTCGCGGCCTACGAGTGGGTCGCGCCCGGCCAGGCCCACCGCTGGACACCCGGCGCGCGCGGGCAGCGGCCGAACTCCCTGGTCGTACTGGAGCACCGGCCCGCCACGGCGCACCACCTGCGGCTGGAGACCGACCTGGCCGCGCACGGCATCCACGTGGAGAGCCCCGTCCCGGCAGGCACCCTCACCTCCTACCCGATCACGCTCGCCGCCCACTACGACGCCACCGGCGGGCTGGTCCTCACTACCACCCACGACCGCGCCCTGCTCGCCGACCGGGACGCCGCCGAGCTGCTCGACCAGAGCACCCACCTGCTGCGCTCCTTCCCGGACCTGCCGAGCGGGCTGGGCACCACCGAGGTCCTGCGGACCACCCTGGCCGGCCGGCCGGCGCCCCGGCTGGGCGAGCCCGCGGACACCGGCTCCCCGGGCGGGGATCCGGCCGCCCCGGCGGTTCGGCTGGACATGCTGCGCCGGGCCGCCCGCCCGGGCGCGGGCTGGGTCCTGCTGCTGCCCCCGACCGGCGCCCCGCACACCCGCTACCCCGGCGCCGCCCGCGGCTGGCCGGGCCCGCAGGCCCTCGGCGTGCTGCGCCCCGCCGGGGGCGCCCCGCCCGCGGCCGCGTACCGCCCGGTGCTCGGCCCGCTGCTGGAGTCCCGCGCGCCGATCGCCCTGGTCGCCCCGCCGGGGCTCGGCGTCACCGCGTGCGAGATCGCCCGACTGGGCGCGCCGGCGCACCACCCGCCGCTGGTGGTGCTGCTCGACCGGGGCGGCGACCTGGCCGCGGTGGCGGGCCTGCTGGGCGAGCTGCCGCGGCGCCGCTAGAACTGCCGCACCGTCGCTGGAGCCGCCGCGCTGCGGCCCGGGGTCGGCCGCGGCTAGGGTGACGACCGTGGCCCGCTTCGTCCTGATCCGCCGTACGCCGCTGCCGCCCGCCGAGTGCTGGGAGCGGCTGACGGCCTGGCCCCGGCACGGGGTCAGGGAGCCGAAGGCGCTGCGGCGGGCGATCGCCCGGCACTGCATCG